>CAZKJI010000016.1:0-25521 GCA_964553005.1 uncultured Acinetobacter sp.
GCTGCGCAAAGTTTTGGTGCGACTTATAAAGGGCGTAAAAGCTGTAATTTAAGTATCGTGGCATGCACTAGCTTTTTCCCAAGTAAGCCTTTAGGTTGTTATGGTGATGGTGGTGCTATTTTTACCAACGATGAAGAGCTGGCGAAAGTGATTCGTCAGATTGCACGTCATGGTCAAGACCGTCGTTATCATCACATTCGTGTTGGGGTAAACAGTCGCTTAGATACGTTACAAGCGGCTATTTTGTTACCAAAACTGGCAATTTTGGACGATGAAATGCAGGCGCGTCAGCGTGTGGCGGATACTTATACTAAACTTTTCAATGAAGCAGGTATTTTCACAACTCCGTTTATTGAAATGCATAATACGAGTGCATGGGCGCAATATACGATTCAAGTAGATAACCGTAGCGAAGTACAAGCAATATTGAAAGAGCAGGGTATTCCAACTGCTGTGCATTATCCAATTCCCTTAAATAAACAGCCTGCTGTAGCAGATGCAAATGCGGTATTACCTGTGGGGGATGCTGTTGCAGAAAGAGTAATGAGTTTGCCGATGCATTCTTATTTGAATATGGAAAAATTACAAACTATAGTCCAGAATGTTTCTTTATTATGAATAATTTAGTAATTTTAACGAGTAGTTTTCCATACGAAGGTGGTGAACAATTTATTGAATCCGAAGTGCATTATTGGGCTAAGACAGGTTTCAACAATGTATATATTTTACCAGAAACATCACCTACACAAGTTGTAAGGTACTTTCCCAATGAGCTTATTATTCTACAAAGATTTGAGGTGAATTTTTATTCAAAATTATTTATTTTATTATTTATTGTGTTTTATCCTTTGTTTTGGAAAGAGATTTTTTATTTAATTAAAAGTAATAGCCTTAAGATTGCCAATGTTATTAATGCGGCTAAAGCGGTATTTCGTACCAAAGTTAGAGAAAAGCAACTTAAGCACAGCTTAAAAAATATAGATGGAGATATCTTAATTTATTCATATTGGAATGATGTTGATTGTTATGCAGCATGTGAATTAAAAAATAAAAATAAAATAAAAGCAGTAGTTTCTAGATCTCACAGGTATGATTTGTATGAAGAGTTTAGAGAAAATGCATATATGCCTCTTAAACGTCAGTATAGTGAAAAAATTTCTAAAGTTTTTTTATTAACTAAATCTGCATCTAATTATTATAATCGTACGTATGGCTATCCAAATAATGTATTAGATGTGGCTAGTTTGGGGGTTTTTTTACCTGAAAAAACATTGGCTTATAGTGAAAGCGGGGGTGTTTTAAGAGTATTATCAGTTTCAAACTGTATTCACATTAAAAGAGTGGATAAAATCATAGACGCATTAGATGTATTTTCGAAGGCTAATCATATTGAAGTTCAGTGGACTCATATTGGAAATGGTGTGTTATTAGAAAAACTTAAACAACAGGCTGAGGGGATTGGAGAAAATGCGTTATTTAAATATAACTTTGTAGGATTTATACCAAATGCTGAGGTTAAACAATTACTCTCACAACAGAATTTTGATTTGTTTGTGAATGCTAGTGAGTCTGAAGGTGTGCCTGTTTCGATTATGGAAGCTATGAGTTATTCAATTCCAGTGATTGCACCAGATGTGGGTGGGATATCTGATATTGTGAATGATTTAACTGGTAAATTATTAAGCTCAAATCCTTCGGTAAAAGAAATTGCAGATGCAATTCAGGAGATTTATTACTCAAGTAGCTATCCAAGCTATCGAGAAAATGCTTTTTTAATGGTTAAAGAAAATTATAATGCTGATAGCAATTATATAAACTTCATTAAAAAGCTGAGTCAAATTTTAAATGAATAAAAAAACAATTTTAGGCTATGCAATTGGACCTATTGGTGCTGGCGTTTTGGGGTTTATCAGTCTACCGATAATTACTTGGTTTTATTCGGTGGAAGATGTGGGGCGCATTTCCATGCTCCAAGTGTTTACGAGTCTTTCTGTTTTATTATTTTGTTTGGGCTTAGATCAGGCGTATGTTAGAGCATATCATGATTCAGATAATAAACCCCTATTGTTGAAACATGCAATGTTTCCAGGGGTTTGTATATGTATCTTGTCTTCCTTATTGATTTTTATATACAAACCAGATTTTATTTCTAAGATATTATATAATATTGAAAGTATATATTTAAGTTTTTTAACATTTTTTTGTTTTATTGTTGCTTTAATCAGTCGATTTTTATCTCTTACTTTAAGGATGCAAGAGAGAGCAATAGCTTTTTCTATGAGCCAAGTGTTGCCTAAAATACTATTATTGCTATTTGTAATAAGTACCGTAGTATGGGCTGGAAGTGGAGATAGTAAACAACTATTTACTGCAAATACGCTGGCTTTATTTATTGCTTGCCTAATCTTTGCATGGAATACTCGTAATGATTGGATACCAGCATTTGCTCAGAAATTCGATAAGATAGAGTTTCAGACTCATTTATCCTATGGTTTTCCTCTTTTAATAGGAGGTCTTGCTTCATGGGGATTAAATGTATCAGATCGTATATTTTTAAGATTATTCTCTTCTTATACTGATCTCGGTGTTTATTCTGTAGCAATGAGTATTGCATCTGCTGCAACTATTTTTGCAACCATTTTTAATACAATTTGGGCTCCCTTAGTTTTTAAGTGGGTGAGTAGTAGTGAAATTGATTTAAAGAAAATAGACGATATTTTAGAATATATTTTGATGGCTATATATTTTATAGTTGTTGTAGCAGGTTTGTTTTCATGGCTTTTAGACTTCATATTACCTAATCAATATCTTTCAGTTAAATATTTGATAATATTATGTATAATTGGACCTTTATTTTATACATTATCTGAAGTAACAGGTATAGGTATTGCAATAGCTAAGAAAACTAGATTTTCTATGTATGCTTCTATTGGGGCTGTGCTCACAAGTATCGTTTTAAATTTTTTCCTAGTGAAAAAATTTGGTGCTTTAGGAGCAGCTATGTCAACAGCTTTCTCATTTTGGATTTTTTTTGTTATAAAAACTGAATTTTCTAAACTTGTTTGGCGGAAAACAATTAAACTTAGAGGTTATTTAATAACTTTTTCAATTTTATTAATTTCATCTATTTATTCACTTTTAATGATGAGTATAGAGTTGCAGATGGCTTATTGGGGAATGTTTTTAATCTTAGGTATGTTTATCTTCAAAAGGGAGATTAACTCTATTTTGAATCTTATTAAGAGGCGAAGATGAGATATAAAAAATTCTCCTATTTTTTTCTGTTGGTATATATTTTTTTCTTTCATATATTAGAGAGTTATTCAAACTCTGCAGTACAAATAGGGACTTACTTTCTTGCTTTTCCCTTATTTTTATGTTGGATTTTGGAAAGCATTTTTTCTAAAACAGGTGTGTTTTATAGATCAGAATTATTGCTGATTTTCTATATTTTTTATGCACTTCTAACATGTGTTTGGAGTTGGGATATAAATTATTCATTTAATTATTTTTTTAGATTTTTTAGTGTTGCTCTTTTATATGTAATCATGCTGGATTTGATACGAGATTCTAATAGATTATTTCAGGCTTTACTTGCATATGTTTTGGGGGTGTTATTAATAGCCTTAAGTGGTCTGAAGAATATTATTTATAACCAAAGTTATAATGAGTGGACTGGTCGATTTTCAGCTAATGGGTTTGATCCAAATAATTTTGGTATTATTCTAAATATTGCGGTAATTTTTATTTATTTATTGATTTTTAATAAAAAAATAAAATTTATTTTTGCAGTTCCAATAATTTTTTTATTCTCATTCTTAATTTTTTCTACGGGCTCAAGGGCATCTTTAGGTGTATTTGTTTTAGGTTTATTTCTAATTTCGTTACTTGTTGGCGTTAGAAAACCAATAATATTATTTATGTTTCCAGTTTTCTTATTCATCTTTAGTGATGTTTTATTTGAGTATATCCCAATTGATTCTTTAAATAGAGCTATGTCAGGTGTTGATATGCAAGATGAAGATAGATTTCTTATTTGGAGATTAATTATAGATAAAGTTGATGGATTTAATTTTTTAATAGGTCATGGCTTTGGTACAACAGTTCCATTAATTGGTATGAATGCTCATAATACCTTTATTTCTAATTATTTTGAAGGCGGTTTTTTGGGTTTACTTTCGTGGTCTGCTTTTATTTTTTATCATTATATAATCATTATTATTTCAATAATAAAGACAAAGAGTTTTAATGCTATTTTTATTTTTATTGCGTTAATAATTTTATTGGGAGCATTGTTAACATTGAATTGGGAGTTTAGGAAAGATCTTTTTATACTATTTGCTGTATCTGTTTTGATGTTTAAATTCATTAAACAATCAAAGTTAAACCCAATTAATTAAGTATGTTGAGTGGTAAATGAAAATTCTACATTGTGCTATAATGCTTTCATATTCTTCTGGTATATACCAACAAATGTGTTGGGAGCAAAAAGCAGCTAATATACTGGGTAAAGATTTAACGGTTAAAATTTTCTGTCCTCAGAATATCTATCCAAATCATGAGGTGGTTTTTCCAAGTCGGATGTCTAAATCGACAGGTTTTATTAAAAAAGCTTATGCATGGTTTCAGATAAGAAAAGAGTTTTATAATTGGCTATTAAACGAAAGTTCTAATTATGATCTGATTCTTTTAAGATATAGTGTTCATGATCCCTTCTTATTAAATTTTCTAAATAAGATCAAAATACCAGTTTATTTGGTACATCATACTCTCGAGCTACCTGAGCTTGATAGCCTTGGAGTTTTAGGTAAATGTCGTAGTCATGCAGATAGTTTATTAGGAAAAGCTTGCATATCCAGAGCAACAGGTATAATTGGTGTGACTCATGAGATTGTTGAATTTGAGCAAACACGCATTATAAAGAAAAAAGAAAAAACACTAGTTTATCCTAATGGCGTATTTCTAGAATCAAAACTTTTTAATGATAATAGATCAGATATTCCAGAAATTTTATTTGTGGCAAGTTACTTTTTCGAATGGCATGGATTGGATCTCCTATTAGTTAACTTGAAAAATACAGATGAGAAATTTATTCTTCATGTGGTTGGTAATGTAGAGCAGGCTGATAAAGAACTAGCGATAAACGATAATCGTGTTATTTTTCATGGTCAACTTAGTACAAAAGAAATTAATGATCTAGCACAAAAATGTTGGGTTGGTTTATCCTCTTTTGCTTTATATCGAAAAGGTATGCATGAGGCCTGTACATTAAAAGTTAGAGAATATCTTAGTTTAGGGCTTCCTGTATATTCCGGGCATAGGGATATTTTTCCTGAGGACTTTTCTTATTATAAGAATGGAGCTCCTGATTTCGACTCTATTTTAGAATTCAGTGAAGATGTAAGAGATTATTCTAGAGAGCATGTGTTTAATTGTTCTGAGAGTTTTATTAATAAAGTTAATTTGGTTGATGATTTAATTAATCAATTGGAAAGATTAAACTATTCTTGTGAATCTCATGACTAAGAAAATCGTTATTATTGGTACAATTGCATCAAGCTTTTATGGTTTTCGTGCAGATCTGCTTAAATCTTTACGTTATAAAGGGTACGTGATCTATGCTTTTATTTCAGAGTATAAAGATACTGATTTAGAAAAAATAAGCTCTTTAGGCGCAATTCCTGTAGTTTATGAATTAAATCGTGGAGGATTGAATCCTTTATTAGATTTAATAGCAACTTATAAACTTTCCAATAAAATTCGTGAAATTAAACCTGATATCGTTTTTTCATACTTTAGTAAACCTGTTATTTTTGGAACTTTAGCTGCTAAATTGGCAGCAGTGCCTCGTCGAATTGGTATGTTAGAAGGTTTAGGATATACATTTACTGATCAGCCTAATGGAATATCTTCTAAGGCTAAGTTAATACGGAATATTCAGATCCTCTTATATAGAATCACATTTCCCTATTTAGATACGTTAATTTTTTTAAACCCTGATGATCCTATAGATTTATTAAAAAAATATTCTTTAACAATAAAAGGTGTAAGTATCTTAGGTGGAATCGGATTACATTTGAACGAATATCCTTATCGAGCTGCTGCTACGATAAATGTACAAAAAATGCGATTCTTATTTGTCGGTAGGTTGCTGAAAGAAAAAGGTATACATGAATTTGTAGCAGCAGCAAAGCTTGTAAAAAATAATATCCAGATAGTCAATTTACTGTACTAGGGGCGATTGATAAGAGTAATTTAGGGGCCTTATCTGAGACTGAGTTACTAGTCCCTCCTCAAAATAGCGAAGCTTTAGCCGAAGCACTAAAAGAAGCTGTGAACAAAACTCCTTTGGAGATACAAGAAAATAACTTAAAAGCACGACAACGTGTGGAAGAATTATTTTCTTTAGAAAAATTAGTTGAAAACTGGTTAAAAATTTATAGAAATGAATGAAAACTTTATGTTAAACATAGTTTATATTATCACTCGCTCAGATGTGCTTGGTGGTGCGAGCGTACACCTACTTGATCTAGCGAAAGGCATGATCAGACAAGGGCATCAAGTTCATATCTTGGTAGGTGGAGAAGGAGCTTTTACTGAAGAGCTAAAAAAAAATAATATAAATTTCAGTTCATTAGAGTACTTAAAAAGAGAAATCTCTATAAAAGATGATTTACTAGGTTTTTGGGAAATAAAAAAACACTTAAAACAGCTGAAGCCAGATATAGTACATTGCCATTCTAGTAAGGCTGGCTTATTGGGTCGTTTAGCAGCTAAATCCTTGAACTTACCTGTAGTGTTTACGGCACATGGGTGGGCTTTTACTGATGGAGTAAGCCCTAGAAAACAAAAAATATATGCGACTTTAGAACGTTTCATGACTAAGTTTTCAGATCATATTATTACAGTTTCAGAATATGACCGACAACATGGTTTTACGCATTACGTTGGAACACCAGAGTTGGTTCAGACTATTCACAATGGTGTACCAGATATAAAAACTTCAGCAAGTGAAAAATCTAGCTCTATAGTAAGATTGATTATGGTTGCACGTTTTGAAGATCCTAAAGATCAATATTTTTTGATACAAGCACTTTCAAAACTACCTGCTCATTTAACTTGGCAAATTGATTTTTTAGGTGATGGGCCAAATCTTCAAAAATGTCAAGAATTGGCTAACCATGAAAATCTTGATTCAAAAATCATTTTTCATGGTCAAAGTTTTAAAGTAAAAGAGTTTTTGAATCTGGCCGATATTTTTGTATTAATTTCAAATTATGAAGGCTTTCCTTTGACTATATTGGAGGCAATGAGTACATCTTTACCTATTATTGCTTCTGATGTGGGAGGGGTAAAGGAAAGTGTTAGTTCTAAAAATGGATATCTTATCCCTAAAGGGGATATTGATATTTTAGTTCAGTCACTTCAAGAACTGATTGTAGATAAAAATTTGCGTCTACAACTCGGCGATAACAGTCGACATTTGTATGAAACACAATTTAATTTTAACACAATGTTGAATAAAACATTGGATGTCTATACTCAAGTATTATCAAAGCGGTCTTTAAAATAATGAGAGTTTTAATTACAGGTGCAACAGGATTTGTAGGTACAGATCTCACTGAACGGGTGAGTAGAGTATATGACACTATTGCTTTAGTCCGCCCTCAGAATCATGTACTTTCTGCAAATATCCAACAACTTGTTGCTGCTAATATTTTTGCAGCTGACTTACCTGAAAATATAGACGTTATTATTCATTTAGCTGGTCGTGCCCATATTTTAAATGAACAAACAACAGACCCATTGAGCGAATTTCGCAAAGTGAATGTGGACGGTACTTTGCAATTAGCACGTCAGGCTTTAGATAAAAAAGTAAAACGCTTTATATTTATGAGTTCTATCGGTGTGAATGGTTCAGTAACATTACAGCAGCCATTTACAGAAGATGCTTTAGCACAGCCTCATGCAGATTATGCGGTTTCCAAATCAGAGGCTGAGCAAGAGCTTAAAAAGCTGTTTGCTGGATCAGACACAGAATTAGTTATTATTCGCCCACCTTTAGTTTATGCCGCTCATGCACCAGGTAACTTTGCTCGGTTACTCAAACTAGTTGCGAGCAATTTACCTTTACCTTTTGCAGGCACAAACAATAAACGTAGCTTTGTTGCGCTTGAAAATTTGGTAGACTTTATTAAAACCTGTATTGAACATCCAAATGCAGCCAATCAAACATTCTTAGTCGCAGATCAAACGAGTATTTCGACACGTGAGCTAGTGCAATATTTAAAGCAAGGTATGGGAAAACCTGCACGTTTCATTTATATTCCGCAACCGCTTATGAAATTAGGTGCTGCATGTATTGGCAGATCCAAACTCTATGAACAGTTGTTTGAGTCACTAGAGGTCGATACGACCAAAGCTCAGAAGTTGTTGGGTTGGACAGCGCCATTGAGTACCCAGCAAGCGATGCTGCAAGCGGGTCAAAATTATTTAAAAATGAAAGAGTAATTTACGCATGTCAAATTTTGCACTGAGCATCGTATTTTTTATACTGACATTACTATTCACAGGCTACATGCGTCATTATGCCATCAATAAAAATATAATAGACAACCCCAATGAACGTAGCTCCCACAGTGTACCTACGCCACGTGGAGGTGGTGTTGCGGTGGTGGGTAGCTACTTGTTGGCGCTGGCTGTGCTGATATACAGCCAACAAATGACCGTACATATTGGTTTAACCCTGATAGCAGCAGGTTTTGTCATCGCCTTACTTGGCTTTTTAGATGACCATGGGCACATTAATTCCATGTTGCGCTTAGTAGTACACTTTTTAGTGGCCATTGGCGTGGTGATCAGCTTGGGTGGCTTTAGCGAAGTTATGGCTTTTAATGGTCTGCAACTTGGCTTTCTCGCCAATATTATTGCAGTATTATTTTTGGTATGGTTGCTCAATCTATACAACTTTATGGATGGCATTAACGGCATTGCCAGTGTCGAAGCAATCACCACTGTCGTTAGTATGGCCATTTTGTATTATGTACTCAATAGCACATTAAACTCAGACATACTTTGGTTATTGGCAGCCTGTGTATTTGGCTTTTTACTGTGGAACTTTCCCAAGGCTAAAATTTTCATGGGCGATGCCTGTAGCGGATTTCTCGGCCTCACTTTGGGTATTTTGGCGCTCATCGCCCTCAAAGAAAATTTGGCACTGTTTTGTGCATGGATCATTTGCTTAGGTGTGTTTGTGGTCGATGCAACATATACCCTCATAAAGCGCGTGATGAGTGGCTATAAAATGTATGATGCACATCGAAGCCATAGCTATCAAATTTTATCGCGCAAATGCGGGAGTCATACCCCCGTGACGTTGGTGGTTGCCGCGATTAATCTAATGTGGTTATTTCCTGTCGCTTATATGATGGTTACACAAGCATGGGCGTACCCTGAATTGGCAGTACTGATTGCCTATATACCATTGTTAATTGTGGCTATAAAATTCAAGGCAGGTCATCCAGATGCTTAATAAACCCAGCTTGTTAATTTTAGGTGCAGGGGGATACGGTTTGGCCGTTGCAGAAGCTGCAGAACTGAGTGGACAATGGCAAGAGATTCTATTTGCCGATGACCGTTGGCCTGCAACAAAGCATGTGGCGGAATATAACATTGTGACAAATATTGCCAATTTAAATCAGTTGCAGAATACGCAGCTTCAAGCGATTGTGGCAGTAGGCAATAATACATTACGGCAGCAATGGCAACAGACCTTGCGAGCCTTGGGTATAGAATTGACTTCGGTGATTCATCCTAAAACAGTTGTGAGTCCAACAGCTGATATCGGTCTAGGGGTGAGTGTGATGGCAGGGTGTATCATTAGTCGTAAAACTGTGATCAATGATGGTGTAATTTTAAATATTGGTACATTATTAGATCATGACGTGGTTATTGAGGAATTTGCTCATTTAAGCGTGGGGGTAAAAGTTGCAGGTGGTCAAACTATCGCTGCACATTCATTTTTAGAGGTTGGAACCTGTATTCTGCATTAAAGTAATACGGTGTTTTAAAATTCAAATATTAATAATTGTATATTTATGAAATCCATTATCGAACCTGCTGTAGAATCCCCCCGCTTAGTCAAACTTGCATTTTTAATGGTGCTGGACTTTTGTGTATTTCCTGTCTTGCTGTGGCTATGTTATGCCATCCGCCAGTTTGATTTAGGCGCAGAAGTGGTGCCCAACTTGGCTTTTGGTTCGGTATGGGCAAGTGTGATTGCCGTTGTATCGCTGTTTATTTTTGGGGTGTATCGCTTTATTGTGCGTACCTACAGCGAACTGTTTATGGTCAAATTGGGGTTGGGTACTGCTTTGACTGTGGCAGGGTTGTATGCGCTGGCTTACTTTACCGATGCCTTTATTCCCACTTCTATTCCGCTCATGTTCGGATTTCTCATGTTCGCATGGGTTTGGTTTAGCCGCGGTTTTATTCGCTTTATCGTGCGTTCTTATTTACAAGCCGATGTACAAAAAAAACGCATCGCGATTTATGGCGCGGGCGATGCAGGGCAGCAAATTGCAGCGGCACTATACAATTCAGATGAACACTTACCCGTGTTGTTTATTGATGATGATCCCTCACTCACTGGGCAGCAGTTGGGCCGTTTAAAAGTCTATGACGCAGACAGTGCCTTAAAATTGTTAGCTAAAAAAAATGTCGATGAAATTCTGATTGCGCTGCCTTCTGTAGGACGGATGCGTAAAAGCGAGATTGTCAAATTTTTAGAACCTGCACATATTAAAATTACCGAAATTCCAGGACTGACCAAATTGGTCGATGGTGATATTCGAGTTTCAGATATCCGTGAGGTTGATATTATTGACCTTTTAGGACGAGATCCTGTTCCACCTATTGCCCATTTATTGGCTAAAAATATTCAAAATAAAATTGTTATGGTGACAGGTGCTGGCGGATCGATTGGTTCAGAGCTTTGTCGACAAATCATAAAAAATCAACCTAAAATGCTGGTTTTATATGAATTAACTGAGTTTGCATTATATGATATTGATAAAGAGTTAAGGCAAACTGCCAGTTGCGACATTGTTCCCATTTTAGGGACTGTACAAGATCAACAAAAATTAGAACGTATCATTGAACAATATCATGTGCAAACGGTCTATCATGCTGCAGCATATAAACATGTTCCATTGGTTGAATGTAATCCAATTGCTGGATTAAAAAATAATGCAATCGGAACTGCAAATAGTTTAAATGCCGCTGTAAAAAAAGGCGTGGAAACCTTTGTATTGATTTCAACGGATAAAGCAGTTAGACCGACGAATGTCATGGGTGCATCGAAACGGATGGCGGAATTGTATTGTCAAGCCGTGGCTGAAACGAAACCAAATACTCAGATTAGTATCGTACGTTTCGGAAATGTATTAGGTTCATCAGGTTCAGTTGTACCTTTATTCAGACAGCAGATTGCAAAAGGTGGCCCAATTACGGTGACTCATCCTGATGTAACACGTTATTTTATGACGATTCCTGAAGCTTCTCAGTTAGTCATTCAAGCTGGGGCATTAGGTTCAGGTGGTGATGTGTTCTTACTCGATATGGGTGAACCTGTTCGAATTCAGGATTTAGCACGACAAATGATCGCTTTAAGTGGTTTAAAAGTTCGAGAAGCAAATACAACGGATGGTGATATTGAAATCGCTTATAGTGGTTTACGTCCGGGAGAAAAACTTTACGAGGAACTACTCATTGATCAAGATAACACAGATTATACCGAGCATACTCGTATTTTACGTTCTTTTGAAAAGCATTATCCGTTACAAGAGATTCAATCTGTATTTAGTCGAATCAATCAAATGACTGCAGTGGAACATGATGTAGATTGGGCTTTAAGTCAGTTAGAATATTATGTTGATGGCTATAAACGTAGCGGCGAAGTACGAGTTAATTAAGAGAGTATTGTATGATCAAAAAAGCAATTTTACCTGTTGCAGGTTTAGGCACTCGTTTTTTACCAGCAAGTAAATCCATTCCAAAGGAAATGGTGACGGTAGTCGATCGTCCCGCAATTGAGTATGTGGTACGTGAGGCAGTTGAGGCGGGTATAGAACAAATTATTTTGGTCACTCATTCCTCAAAAGCTTCAATTGAAAACTATTTTGATCGTAATTTTGAGCTTGAAACAACTTTAGAACAAAAAAAGAAATTTGACCTGCTGAAAGAAATTACTGATATTTTACCGAAGCATGTCAGTGTGGTGAGTGTGCGCCAACCACAGCCTTTAGGTCTGGGCCATGCGGTGTTATGTGCCAAAGATATTGTGGGTGATGAGGCTTTTGCGGTGTTACTGCCTGATGTTCTGGTAAAAAATCAGACTGCTGAAAATGACCTGTCCTTAATGATCCAGCGTTATGAACAGTCTCAGGCTGCACAAATTATGGTGGAAGCGGTTCCTGACCATTTGGTGGATCAATATGGTATTGTGGATGTTGCAGTTATACCGAACGAAGGTGAAAGTATTACGATGCAGGGAATTGTTGAAAAGCCTGCTGTCGGCACAGCTCCTTCAAATTTATCGGTGGTGGGACGTTATATTTTACCCGCTCAGATTATGGGGCTATTAGCAGATACACCCCGTGGGGCAGGGAATGAAATTCAACTCACGGATGCGATTGCAGCATTGCAGCGATCAGAAACTGTGGAAGCCTACCGTATGAAGGGGCAAACCTTTGATTGTGGTAGTAAGCTTGGATATTTAAAAGCTGTATTACACTATGGTATCGAGCATCCAAAATTGGGCGCAGAGTTTAAGGGCTTAATCCAAGAATTAGCCCTATAGTTTTAGGGCGTGTAGTTATGAAAGTTGCAATCTTTGGCAATACATTATATGCAGGCGTGATGTCTGCATTATTGTCTGAATCTGGGCATTTTGTATATTGGTGTTCCCACCTCAACCCAAATGAAAGTGGTCAGCAATATTCTTTTCATGATGAAAATGTCAGTCGCTTACTTGAAAAACAACTCAGTAGTGGATTTTTGATTTATCATGATCTGGATGGTATTCCTTTAGACATTGATGCCTACTTATTTAGTTTTAATCAAACTCAAGAACAACAAGTTTTTCAACTGTTAGCATCACTAAAACAGCGTCCGATTATTCATCCTAAACTGATGATCAACGCATCCACCTTTGGCTTACATGGGACTGAGCATTTTCAACAAATCCTTTCTGAAGATGATTGGGTCTATTTACCAGATACCATCCAAGAGGGAAATGCATTACAGAGTCTGACCCAAGCTAAGCAGTTGATCGTGGGATGTACTCAAGCTAATGTTCAGACCAAAGTCAAAGAATTACTTCGTCCTTTTTTCCCTTTGGCACAGCAATATCTATTTATGCCGATTCTAGATGCTGAGTTTACCAAACTCAGTATCTCAGGCATGTTGGCAACACGGATCAGTTATATCAATGATTTGGCTGTGGTTGCTGAGAAACTTGGGATTGATATTGCATCAGTACGTCAGGGTATGGCAGCGGATAACCGTATTGGTTCAGCTTACTTAGCCCCTGGTGCTGGTTTTGGCGGTGAAAATTTTTCTCATGATATTCTGACACTCTCTAATACAGTTGCAAATACAGGCGTGAAAAGCCAATTGCTTGCACAAGTATGGCAAATTAATGAGCAACAAAAAGAAATCTTGTTCCGTAAGTTTTGGAACTATTATCATGGCGATTTACAGGGAAAATCTGTTGCAATTTGGGGTGCTTCTTTTAAAGAAAATACCTCAAGTATTCAGCAATCACCTATTCACCAAATGCTTGCAGCACTCTGGGCGCAAGGGGTAACGGTTCATCTTCATGATCCTCAAGCTTTAGATGAAATAAAGCTAATGTATGGTCAACGTGACGATCTGATTCTTTGTGAAAATCAGTATGATGCGGCAAAAAATGTGCATGGTCTTTGTGTACTTACGGCTTGGAAACAATACTGGAGTCCAGAATTTAAGCAGCTTGAACAGTTGATGAGGCATCCTTTAATTTTGGATGGTCGCAATATTTATGATCCTGACTATGTCAAAGCACAAGGTTTTGCATATATGGGTGTGGGACGTTAAAGATGATCGAGCAGATTCAGCCTTTTGCTGTAAAAGAGCAGGCTTCCGTCGTGGAGCACCTGATATCTTTACAACAGCAATTTAAAGAGGTTCATCTAAATACATTATTTGCAGCAGATTCTGCACGATTTAAACGTTTTTCGGTTGAGTATGACCAAATTGTTTTGGACTTTAGTAAGCATCGTATTGATCAAACGATTTTAAATAGCTTAGTGGATTTAGCGCAGGCACAAGATTTAAAACGGTGGATCAAAACACTGTTTTCATCTGAGCAGATTAATTATACAGAACATCGTGCAGCGATGCATTGGGCTCTGCGTTTACCTCAATCGGGTTCAGATTTTTCCGAAGTCAATCAACTGGTACAGCAACAGTTGGAGCGTATGTATGCCTTAGTGGATAAAATTCATGCAGGGCAGTATCGGGGTGCTACAGGTGAAGTCATTCAGGATGTCGTCAACATTGGCGTGGGGGGGTCTGATTTAGGCCCACTGATGGTTACGCATGCACTTTCTGATTTCAAGGTAAAAACAGCCAAGTCTTTAGATGTCCATTTTGTTTCAACGATGGATGGAAGCCAGCTTTCTGAGCTACTGCATCAACTCCGCCCTGAAACAACCTTATTTATCATCTCGTCAAAATCATTTGGCACTATTGATACACTTTCCAATGCACAAACCGTACGTCAATGGTTAGAAAAGGCATTGGGGCAAAATGAGAAGATTCTGCAAAATCATTTTATCGGGGTTTCGACTAAGCCTGACAAGATGACAGAGTGGGGCATTGCTGCTGATAAACAGCTGTTGCTCTGGGATTGGGTCGGCGGTCGTTATTCACTGTGGTCATGTATTGGTTTACCAATTGCCCTGACCATTGGTGTTGACGGATTTAAGCAACTGTTAGCAGGTGCTTATGCGATAGACCAGCATTTTCAATCCGCACCCTTTCAGCAGAATATTCCTGTTTTGATGGGGCTTTTAGGTGCGTGGAATAACAATTTTCTGGATATCCAGACCCATGCAGTTTTACCGTATGATGGTCGTCTCAAATATTTTGCAGCTTATTTGCAGCAGCTTGAAATGGAATCTAATGGGAAATCGATTCAACGCAATGGAGAAAAGGTCAGTTCAGCCACTTGCCCAATTGTGTGGGGAGAGGTTGGGCCCAATGCACAGCATGCCTTTTATCAATTGCTGCATCAAGGCACGCACTCCGTCAGTTGTGACTTTATTGCCCCTGTGAAACGCTATAATGCCAATCAGTTTACCTATGCTGAAAGTGCAGAGGCCTTGGCTGAGCAGCATCATTTGGCTTTATCCAACTGTTTGGCACAGTCGCGCCTGTTGGCCTTTGGGAATCAAGCCTTGGCAGCAGATGAGCTAGAAGATTTACCAACCTATAAACAATATGAAGGCAATCAACCTAGCTCCACTATTTTACTCAAAGAGCTGAATCCTTATAGCTTAGGGATGCTGATTGCGATGTATGAACATAAGGTTTTTGTGCAGTCGGTGTTGTGGAATATTAACCCTTTTGATCAATGGGGCGTTGAAAAAGGCAAAGAAATTGCCAATCAGCTGTTACCGATTTTGAACCGTGAACAGGATGATCTCTCTAAATTTGATGCATCAACACAAGGTTTGTTGAAAATATTATTAGGAAAAACAGATGGCTAAAGTTTTAGTGACGGGTGGTGCGGGCTATATTGGCTCCCATACCTGTTTAGAGTTGCTTACCGCAGGTCACGAGGTGATTGTCTTCGATAACCTCTCAAATAGCTCTGAAGAGTCTTTGCGTCGAGTACAAGCATTAGCAAATAAAAATTTGGTGTTTGTGCAGGGTGATATTCGCAATCAGGCTGAGTTAGATTCAGTTTTCCAAGACCATCAGATTGATGCAGTCATTCATTTTGCTGGTCTGAAAGCGGTTGGTGAAAGCCAGCAGATTCCATTGGCTTATTTTGACAATAATATTACGGGCAGTGTTCAGTTGGTCAAGGCGATGGAACGCGCAGGTGTATTTAGCTTGGTATTCAGCTCATCTGCAACAGTTTATGACGAAGCCAATACTTCTCCGTTGAATGAAGAGATGCCAACAGGCATGCCAAGCAACAACTATGGCTATACCAAGCTGATCATTGAACAGATGTTGCAAAAACTGGCACAGGCAGATTTTCGCTGGTCGATTGCTTTACTTCGTTATTTTAACCCTGTTGGCGCGCATAAAAGCGGTCAGATTGGTGAAGATCCACAAGGAATTCCAAATAACCTTATGCCTTATGTCACTCAAGTCGCAGTCGGTCGTCGCGAAAAATTGTCCATTTATGGCAATGATTATGACACCATCGATGGTACAGGGGTTCGTGATTATATCCATGTAGTCGATTTAGCCAAAGCCCATTTATGTGCCTTAAATAATCGCTTATCTACACAAGGCTGCCGTGCTTGGAACATTGGCACGGGCAATGGCTCATCTGTATTACAAGTCAAAAACACCTTTGAGCAAATTAATGGTGTGCCTGTTGCGTTTGAATTTGCACCACGCCGTGCAGGTGATGTTGCCATTTCATTTGCAGATAATACCCGTGCTATAGCAGAGTTAGGTTGGAAGCCGCAATATACATTGCAAGATATGCTGGCGGATAGCTGGAGTTGGCAAAAACAAAATCCAAATGGATATCAATAATTATTGTTTCATATAAACAGGGAGCAACAGCTCCCTGTTTTTTAACTCTTCGCTTATCCTTGAATCAAATCTGTCAATTCATCCACATAATTTTGCATAGGTTGCGGATTTTTATCAGCACGACTTTCAATATTTAAGCGCAGTAATGGTTCTGTATTCGATGCGCGGACATTCAAACGCCATGCACCAAAATCAAGGCTGACACCATCGGTACGGTCTACTAATGGATTTTGGTCTGCATAATGATCAAAGATCTTTTGAACTGTCGCTTGAGTATCTGCCACTTTAAAATTGATTTCGCCACTACATGGGAATTTGGCAATCATATTTTCAACGAGTGTCGAGAGTGATTGTTCTGTTTCTGAGAGTAGAGCTATGGTGAGTAACCAAGGAATCATACCGCTATCACAATAAGCAAAGTCACGGAAATAATGATGTGCACTCATTTCTCCACCGTAAACAGCATTGTGTTCACGCATCACATCTTTAATAAAAGCATGTCCAGATTTTGATTGAACTGCGATCCCTTGGTATTGCTCTACGATATCAAAGGTATTCCAAACTAGGCGTGGATCATGCACAATTTTTTCGCCAGATTGTTTGATTAAGAATGCTTGTGCCAATAAGCCAACAATGTAGTAGCCTTCGATGAATTGACCTTTCTCATCGAATAGGAAGCAACGGTCAAAGTCACCATCCCATGCAATGCCCATATCTGCGTTGTGTGCAAGCACAGCATCGCGGGTGCTGTCACGGTTTTCAATCAAAATTGGATTGGGAATACCGTTCGGAAATGTGCCGTCGGCTTCATGGTGGATTTTAATAAACTCAATAGGAATATTGAGCTGTTGAAATTTTTGTTCAATGGCATCAATCACATGACCTGCTGCACCATTGCCTGCATTCACCACCAGTTTAAGCGGCTTAATTTTTTGTGGATCAATATAGGTGAGAAGATGTGCAATAAATTCAGGCAAAATATTATAGTTTTCAGTTGTACCTTTTTGCTCAACTTCGGTAAAGGTACTTGATTCAGCGAGTGCTTGAATGTCTTTTAAACCCGTATCAGCACTGATTGGACGTGCATTTTCACGAACCAATTTCATGCCGTTATAATCCATTGGATTATGGCTCGCCGTAACTTCAATGCCACCTTGTACATCAAGATGGAAAGCGCCGAAATAAACTTCTTCGGTACCCGTCATGCCTAAATCTAAAACATTGACACCTGCATCATTGAGACCTCGAATGGTTGCTTGTTTTAAACCTTCGCTACTCAAACGGATATCACAACCAATCACCACTTTTTTAGGTTGATAGATTTGTCCGTATGCACGACCAATTTTATAGGCGATTTCTTCATTGAGTTCAGTGCCTAGTTTTCCGCGAATATCGTAGGCTTTAAAGCAGGTCAGTTGAGTCATATTTAAAGGTGCTGTTTGTTGTTTATTCATGTGTTGCAGTATACAAATACTGAGCTGGATTGAACATTGAATGATACAGATTTAATCATTTAGTACATTTATTCTTGGCTCTAGTTGTCGGATAAATTTTAGTTTTAATGAAGCTGGTTTTGTAAAAATAAAAATGGTTGTTTCACGTGAAACAACCATTTTTGATCCATAAAGTCTCCCTTTTAAAAGGGAGATGAGGAGCGATTATAGCTCCGCAAGGAGATTTTAAGCCGATTTAGCTAGAACTTCAGCCATGGATTTTGCAACTTTATAAATATTATTCATATTTAAACCTGCAACGCAGATACGACCACTACGTACCAGATAAATTGCATATTCCTCACGAAGAATATCGACTTGCTCACCCGTTAAACCTGTGTAGCTGAACATACCTTTCTGGTTTACAAGGTAGCTAAAGTCACGCTCAGGAAGTGCTTTGGTCAACTCATCTTTTAAGATGCTACGCATTTTGATAATACGTTCGCGCATCTCTTTCACTTCGCCTTGCCATTGTTGATTCAGATCAGCGTCATTGAGCACTTGATCAACCAACCATGCACCCGTTGTTGGTGGGCTTGAGTAGATACGACGTACCGTTGCTTTTAACTGACCGAATGTGCATTTTGCTGCTTCAGCATCATCACACACGAAAGTTAAACCACCAACACGCTCACCATAAAGTGAGAAGATTTTAGAGAACGAGTTGCTTACGATAAAGTTCAAACCAGCTTGGTCTAAAGCGCGAATTGCATAAGCATCTTGTTCCATGCTATCGCCAAAGCCTTGATAAGCGATATCAAGGAATGGAATCAAGTTACGCTCTTTTAATACCGCAATTACTTGATCCCACTGTGCTGGATTTAGATCCGCACCTGTCGGGTTGTGGCAGCAAGGGTGTAACAATACAATGCTTTGCTCTGGCAAAGTTTTTAATGTTGACAACATACCATCAAAATCAACGCCACGTGTTTCGGCATTGAAATATGGATAGTAGTTGCTCTTGATGCCAGCACCGTTGAAAATTGCGACATGGTTATCCCACGTTGGTTGGCTCACCCAAACTTCTGAATTTGGGAAATAAGTTTTTAAGAAATCTGCACCGACTTTTAATGCACCTGAACCACCCAATGTTTGAATGGTTGCAACACGACCTTGTTGAATAGCAGGGCTGTTTGCGCCAAACAATAGAGCTTGAATTGCGTCACGGTAAGGCTTAAAGCCTTCCATTGGAAGATAAAGTTTGGTTTTATCATTTTTAGGTGCAATACGTTTTTGCGCTTCGATAATGGTATCAAGCTGAGGAACGATACTGTCTTCGTTATAATACAAACCAATACTTAGATTAACCTTTTCAGCGCGTGGATCAGCATTAAACTGTTCCATTAAAGAGAGAATCGGGTCGCCTGCATAAGGTGGGATATGTTGAAACATTAACAATGTCCTTTTATTCAACAAGGTGCATGGATGTGTCTTGCGGAGCATGACTCCAGATGCCCAATAATGTACCAATAAAGCGCCTATGAAGCACGCTGTTATTTACATTTCTGGTGCAGTATTTACTTACAAAAATTCGTATAAAATCGATCGATTATAAGGATTGTCTACAATCAAGCTGTCATACCATGGTCGTAGCATACGTAACATAAATACTGGGAAAAATGCTTTGAATCAATCGAAATAAAGTACTTAAATTTTAGTAAGATTATGTTTTATATATAATTATTTTATATTTTTAGTACCTTTTTTAGAACATTCTATTGTGAGGCAATCGAATAGTATTGACTGGATCATTCTATTTTATTGTCGACAATCCTATTGCATTTTTTCTTCTATCTCGTTATAAAATCATCAAAACTGTAGAGATTGTCGACAATATGCAAGATACTCTTGTTCCTCAAGCCATCAGCACAAGTCAGAGTATTACCCTGACGGAACATGTATTTAAGCAAATTCAATCAGCAATCGTATTAGGACAAATTCCTGCGGGCAGTAAGATTTCAGAGCCCGAGTTGGCACGTATTTATGGGATCAGTCGTGGTCCATTGCGTGAGGCGATTCATCGTCTCGAAGGCCAGCGATTGGTTGAGCGTACCGCCCATGTTGGTGCGCGAGTTGTTTCTCTTTCTCTACAACAATTTAAAGAACTTTACCAAATTCGTGCTTCACTTGAAGGCTTAGCTTGTAAGTTGGCTGCACAGCATATTGATAAAAAACAAATCTTAGCATTGCGTGATGTGTTACGAATGCATGCTGAAGATGAAAATTTTAAAGCAGGTAAGGGTTATTACCTACAAGAAGGTCAAGACGATTTCCATTACTGCATTATCAAAAGCAGTGGCAATAAAACCTTAGAAAAAATGTTATGTGATGAGCTGTATCACCTCATCCGTATGTACCGAATTCAGTTTTCAAATACCCCAAATCGACCAAGCAAAGCTTGGGACGAACATATCCGCATTTTAGATGCGATCGCAGAAGGTGACGGTGAACTTGCCGAAATGCTGATGCACCGTCACATCAATGCATCTTACAAAATTGTTGAGCAAACATTGCTGCAAACCCAAGGAGAACATCAACATGGCTAAATCTGCTGGTCAGCTATTCCGCGACGCGGTCGCTAATGAAAAACCATTACAAGTGGTTGGTGCGATTAACGCCAATCATGCATTGTTAGCAAAACGTGCAGGCTATAAAGCAATTTATTTGTCTGGTGGTGGTGTTGCTGCTGGTTCGTTGGGTTTACCTGACTTGGGAATTAGCAACCTTGATGATGTATTGACCGATGTACGCCGTATTACGGATGTATGTGATCTACCATTATTGGTTGATGTGGATACAGGTTTTGGTGCTTCAGCATTCAACATTGCACGTACCACTAAATCAATGATTAAGTTCGGCGCAGCAGCAATGCACATCGAAGACCAAGTAGGTGCAAAACGTTGTGGTCATCGTCCGAATAAAGCCATCGTCACGCAACAAGAAATGGTTGATCGTATCAAAGCGGCGGTTGATGCACGTACTGATGAAAACTTTGTGATCATGGCACGTACCGATGCGCTTGCAGTTGAAGGCTTACAAGCAGCAATTGATCGTGCAGGTGCGTACATCGAAGCAGGTGCGGACATGTTGTTCCCTGAAGCAATCACTGAATTAGCGATGTACAAGCAATTTGCTGATCTCACCAAAGTGCCAGTATTAGCGAATATCACTGAGTTTGGTTCTACGCCGTTATTCACGACTGAAGAATTGGCTTCTGCCGATGTCAGCATTGCGTTATATCCACTTTCTGCATTCCGTGCGATGAACAAAGCTGCAGAAAATGTCTATGAGACGTTGCGTAAAGAAGGCACACAGAAGAACGTTGTTGACACCATGCAAACGCGTCAAGAATTGTATGAACGCATTAACTATCACGCGTTTGAACAGTATCTTGATGCATCGTTTGAAAAAGCAAAATAAGAAATCCCCTAAATCCCCCTTTTCAAAGGGGGACTTCCATCCCTTTGGAAAGGGAGGGATTTTAGAACTCATAATTCACATAGAAAGAACAGAAAAGGACAATCTTATGAGCAGTAATGAAACTCCAACAGGCTTCAAGCCAAAAAAATCAGTTGCGTTAAGTGGTCAAGTTGCAGGTAATACTGCACTTTGTACCGTAGGTCGTAGTGGTAATGACTTGCACTACCGTGGTTATGACATTCTTGACCTTGCAGTTGGAAGCGAATTTGAAGAAGTTGCACATTTGCTTGTACATGGCAAACTGCCAAACAAAGCTGAGTTGAAAGCGTATAAAGCAAAACTGAAAGCACTTCGTGGCTTACCAGCAGCATTGAAAACTGCACTTGAGCAGTTGCCACCATCTGCACATCCAATGGACGTAATGCGTACAGGTGTATCAGTTCTTGGCTGTTTAACACCTGAACATGAAGATCACAATGAAGCAGGTGCGAAAGACATCGCTGACAAATTAATGGCAAGCTTGGGTTCAATGTTGTTGTATTGGTACCACTTCAGCAACAATGGTCGCCGTATCGAAGTCGAAACCAATGATGACTCAATCGCTGCGCATTTCTTGCATCTACTTCATGGCGAAGCACCATCTGAAGAATGGATTCAAGCGATGCATACCTCTTTGATTCTGTATGCTGAGCATGAATTCAACGCTTCTACATTTACTTCACGTGTTGTTGCAGGTACAGGTTCAGACATGTACTCAGCAATTACAGGTGGTATTGGTGCGTTGCGTGGTCCAAAACATGGTGGTGCGAACGAAGTTGCATTCGTGATTCAACAACGTTATGACAACGCTGATGAAGCAGAAGCAGACATCCGTAGCCGTGTAGAGAAAAAAGAAGTGATCATTGGCTTTGGTCACCCTGTTTATACCATCTCTGATCCACGTAACGAAGTGATCAAGAAAGTGGCGCGTGATCTTGCAGATGCTCAAGAGAACACCAAAATGTACCTCATTGCTGAACGTTTAGAAGCAGTGATGAAAGAAGTGAAGAACATGTTCCCGAACCTCGATTGGTTCAGCGCGGTGAGCTATCACTTGATGGGTGTTCCAACAGCAATGTTCACTCCATTATTCGTGATTGCACGTACAGCAGGTTGGTCAGCACACGTGATTGAACAACGTCAAGACGGCAAGATCATTCGTCCAAGCGCGAACTATACTGGCCCTGAAAACTTAGAATTTAAACCATTGGCGGAGCGTGGTTAATGACAAATCAATACCGTAAACCGCTGGTAGATACCCAGCTCGAATACTATGACGTGCGTCAAGCCGTTGAAGATATTCAGCCAGGCGCATATGAAACTTTGCCATACACATCTAAAGTGTTGGCAGAGCAGCTTGTACGTAAAGCTGATGCAGAAAACTTAACTGATTATTTAAAGCAATTGATTGAACGCCGTCAGGACATGGATTTTCCTTGGTATCCTGCACGTGTGGTCTGTCATGACATCTTAGGTCAAACAGCACTCGTCGACCTAGCTGGTTTACGTGATGCAATTGCTGACAAAGGTGGCGATCCTTCTAAAGTGAACCCAGTAGTTCCAACGCAGTTGATCGTGGATCACTCTTTGGCAGTTGAATATGGCGGCTTTGATCCTGACGCGTTTGAAAAAAACCGTGCAGTAGAAGATCGTCGTAACGAAGACCGTTTCCACTTTATCGAGTGGACGAAAACCGCATTTAAAAATGTCGACGTAATCCCTGCGGGTAACGGCATCATGCACCAGATCAACTTGGAGAAAATGTCTCCAGTGATCCAAAATCGTGATGGCTTAGCGTTCCCAGACACATGTGTAGGTACAGACTCACATACACCACATACGGATGCACTTGGTGTGATCTCTGTGGGTGTAGGTGGTTTAGAAGCTGAAAACGTGATGTTGGGTCGTGCATCTTGGATGCGTCTTCCAGACATTATCGGTGTTGAGCTTGTCGGTCAGCGTCAAGCAGGCATCACAGCTACGGATATCGTATTGGCACTCACTGAATTCTTACGTAAAGAACGTGTGGTTGGTGCATACCTTGAGTTCTTCGGTGAAGGCGCAGACACCATGTCGATTGGTGACCGTGCAACCATCTCGAACATGACACCTGAATACGGTGCAACGGCTGCGATGTTCTACATCGACCAAAACACCATTGATTATTTACGCCTGACTGGTCGTGAAGATGCACAAGTGGCATTGGTTGAACAGTATGCGAAAGAAATCGGTCTTTGGGCATCTGATATGACCAAAGCGCAGTACCCACGTGTACTTCGTTTTGATCTTTCAACCGTGACGCGTAACATTGCAGGACCATCAAATCCACATGCACGTGTATCGACGGCTGACTTGAAAGAGAAAGGCATTGCAGGTGTGGTTGAAAACCGTACTGATGGTTTAATGCCTGATGGCGCAATTATCATTGCAGCGATCACGTCTTGTACCAATACCTCAAACCCACGTAACACCGTGGCAGCAGGTCTATTAGCACGTAAGGCTAATGAACTTGGTCTAGTGCGTAAGCCTTGGGTGAAATCATCATTTGCACCAGGTTCTAAAGCGGCTGCACTATATCTTGAAGAAGCTGGCGTACTGAAAGACCTAGAAAAACTTGGTTTTGGTATCGTGGCGTATGCATGTACAACCTGTAACGGTATGTCAGGTGCGCTTGATCCAGTGATTCAACAAGAAATCATTGATCGTGATCTATATGCGACTGCGGTGCTTTCGGGTAACCGTAACTTCGATGGTCGTATCCATCCATATGCAAAACAAGCGTTCTTGGCATCACCTCCGCTTGTCGTAGCGTATGCAATTGCAGGTACGATTCGTTTTGACATCGAAAAAGATGCACTGGGTACAGACAAAGACGGTAATCCAATTTACCTGAAAGACATCTGGCCATCTGATGCTGAAATTGACGCGTTGGTCAAAGAAGCAGTGAAGCCTGAACAATTCCGTAAAGTCTACATTCCAATGTTTGATCTCGGTGAAGTTGAGCAAGCGGAAAGTCCGTTATACGACTGGCGTCCGCAAAGTACCTATATCCGTCGTCCTCCGTATTGGGAAGGGGCGTTGGCTGCACCACGTACTTTGACCAACATGCGTCCGCTTGCAATTTTGGGTGATAACATCACGACTGACCATTTATCACCTTCAAATGCGATCATGATGGATTCGGCTGCGGGTGAATACCTACACAAAATGGGGGTACCTGAAGAAGACTTCAACTCATACGCGACACATCGTGGTGACCATTTGACTGCACAACGTGCAACATTTGCCAACCCGAAATTGTTTAATGAAATGGTGGTTCGTTCAGACGGCACGATTAAACAAGGTTCAAAAGCGCGTGTTGAGCCAGAAGGCGAAGTGATGCGTATGTGGGAAGCGATTGAAACTTACATGAACCGTAAGCAGCCGTTGATCATTGTTGCGGGTGCGGATTATGGTCAAGGTTCAAGCCGTGATTGGGCTGCGAAAGGTGTTCGTCTTGCTGGTGTTGAAGCGATTGTGGCTGAAGGCTTTGAGCGTATTCACCGTACTAACTTAGTGGGTATGGGTGTGTTACCGCTTGAGTTTAAAGCTGGTGTGAATCGTAAAACATTAGGTTTAGATGGTACTGAGCTGTACAGCGTAATTGGTAATATTGCACCTCGTTCGACTTTGACTTTAGTGATTGAACGTGCCACAGCGGATGGTAAAGAAGAGATTGTTGAAGTGCCTGTAACTTGCCGTTTAGATA
>CAZKJI010000017.1:0-1372 GCA_964553005.1 uncultured Acinetobacter sp.
ATGATTTAAAAGTCATTTATTTTGAAAAAAATCTAATGGTATGGGCGAACTTGGTTCTGCCAGAAATGATTGAGAATGAAAAGAAAAAAGAGCAAGTTGGGCAAAACCAAATGTTATTGCCAATCATTCAGAAAGACCATACTTCATTTGATTTGGAAAATATTCGTTTAACTTTAGCGAGAAGATTAAATGTTGCTGCACACTTACGTCCTAAATATGTGGCAGGCTTTACTTTGCTCTTAAAACAAAATTTTCCTGAACAAAATGCTGAAGACTTATTGAATCGTTTAGAACATAACCAATGGTTAAAAGTGAATCAGAGAGAGATTGAATATAGTCCAAGATTGTTGATGCCTTAAATTTGGAACTTGCCTTTTTCATTCAACTTATGTAACGCTAATAAAAGGAAGTTTTGGGCACCTTTAATGAGTAATGTTGGAATTTGGATAACTGTTGCCATTGTGCTATTTGTACTTGGTTCTATTTTTGGCTTACGTGTCAGTCCACGGGAAAAAGCACTCGGTTTAATGCGCGATCAAGCTCGCAAAATGGGATTACACCCACGACTCATCGTTGCGCCTGAGTGGACGAAAATTCCAATGGCATCGGAAAAGCGTGCCAGCATGGTAGCTTATTATAGTGTGTTGATTCCGGATGCTCGCTTAGCACTTATGCGCGCGCGCGTGGTTGATGGAAAACTTCAGGTGGTGCAGGGTGATCAGAAATTTAATGATTTACCCATTGCATTAAAAGGAGTTTATGCTATTGATATGCAGGCAAACTGTGTCGGGCTATATTGGGATGAAGAAACTGATTTAAGAGCCACTCAGCTTGAAGCAATCAAAGCATATTTACATGAATTAGCTCAGCGCTAATTATTTGATTAATTATAGGAAAAACGATTTATTATGGCGAATACTCCACGCTCTGCTTCAGAAAGCACAGCAGCTCCTACACCTGCTGCAAAGAAACGTGCCTTAGTGATTGTGGAGTCGCCTGCAAAAGCGAAAACAATTAATAAATATTTGGGTTCACAATATGTGGTGAAGTCATCGGTGGGTCATGTGCGTGATTTACCGACAGGAGGCGGGGCGAAATCCACTGAAAAGAAGCCCGCAACTCGTACTAAACTGACCGATGAACAGAAAGCCGAAAAAGCCCAGTCCGCACTGATTAATCGTATGGGTGTCGATCCCGAGCATGACTGGATTGCACATTACGAAGTGCTCCCAGGCAAAGAACATGTAGTTGCCGAACTAAAAAAACTCGCCAAAGATGCAGATGCTATCTATCTCGCAACGGACTTGGATAGAGAAGGGGAAGCGATTGCTTGGCATTTAAGAGAAGTGATTGGTGGGGATGATAGTCGCTA
>CAZKJI010000017.1:1472-23634 GCA_964553005.1 uncultured Acinetobacter sp.
GGGAAGCGATTGCTTGGCATTTAAGAGAAGTGATTGGTGGGGATGATAGTCGCTATCATCGTGTGGTCTTTAACGAAATTACCAAGAATGCCATTCAAGAAGCCTTTAAACAGCCAACGCGTCTGGATTTGAACCGTGTGAACGCGCAACAGGCACGTCGTTTCCTTGATCGTGTGGTGGGCTTTATGGTTTCGCCATTACTCTGGGAAAAGATTGCCCGTGGTTTATCTGCAGGACGTGTGCAATCCGTTGCTGTGAAACTGGTGGTTGAACGCGAACGTGAAATCCGTGCATTTATTCCAGAAGAATACTGGCAAGTTTTTGCGGATACCATTTCCAAGAAAGAAGACATTCGCTTAGAGGCGGTTAAGCAAGCAGGTAAAACACTTAAGCTTAAAAATAAAGCCGAAACAGATGCCTTACTCAGTGTATTGAAAGATGCTGAATATAAAGTGGCATTGCGTGAAGACAAACCAACCAAAGTTAATCCGAGCGCACCGTATATCACTTCAACCCTGCAACAAGCGGCGAGTACGCGTTTAGGTTTCTCTGTGAAGAAAACCATGATGCTGGCACAGCGTTTGTATGAAGGTGGTTTTATTACCTATATGCGTACCGACTCAACTTTCTTGAGCGATGACGCGGTGAATATGGTGCGTAACCATATCCAGCAAAATTTTGGTGAAAAATACGTTCCTGCCAAGCCAAACCGTTATGGCAATAAAGCAGGCGCGCAAGAAGCGCATGAAGCGATTCGTCCATCAGATGTTGGTTTGACTGGCGATAAACTGGCGGGCGTAGAGCGTGATGCTCAGCGTCTGTATGACCTGATCTGGCGACAGTTTGTTGCTTGTCAAATGACACCAGCAGAATATTTATCTTCGACCTTGACTGTTGAAGCGTCAAATGTTGAGTTAAAGGCGAAAGGCCGCACACTGGTATTTGATGGTTTTACCCGTGTTCGTGGTGCCAATAAATCTGATGATGATATTTTATTGCCTGCGGTAAAAGTCGGTGAAGTCCTTAAGTTAGAAAAACTTGATCCGAGTCAGCATTTTACCAAGCCACCTGCACGCTTTACTGAAGCGTCTTTGGTGAAAGAATTAGAGAAAAAAGGCATTGGTCGTCCATCGACTTATGCTGCGATTATTTCGACCATTCAAGAACGTGGTTATGTAAAACTGGAAAACCGTCGTCTCTTTGCCGAGAAGATGGGTGAGATCGTTACAGACCGTTTGGATGAAAGTTTTAATAACCTGATGAATTATGCTTTTACAGCTGATTTAGAAGGTCAATTAGACCGTGTCGCAATGGGTGAGCGTAATTGGAAAGAGTTACTAGATACCTTCTATGGCGATTTCAAGAAACGTTTAACCAATGCGCAGGGTGAAAGCGGCATGCGCCGTAATCAGCCAGTCGAAGTGGCGGATGTATCTTGTCCTGAATGTTCGCGTCCAATGCAAGTTCGTACTGGAACAACAGGTGTATTCTTAGGATGTTCAGGTTATAACCTGCCACCGAAAGAGCGTTGTAAAGGCACACTCAACTTAACACCAGTCGAGTCTTTGGCGGCATTGTCGGATGATGATGGTGCTGAAACTGCTGATTTGATGTCGAAACACCGTTGTCCTAAATGCGGTACAGCAATGGACAGTTATGTGGTCGATGGTGGTCGTAAATTGCATGTCTGTGGTAATAACCCAGATTGTGATGGTTACGAAGTCGAGGAAGGTGAATTCAAGATTAAGGGCTATGATGGTCCAACCATTCCATGTGATAAATGTGATGGTGAAATGCAGTTAAAGACAGGTCGTTTTGGTCCTTACTTTGCCTGCTCAAGCTGTGACAATACCCGTAAAGTATTAAAGAGCGGTCAACCCGCGCCACCGCGTGTTGATCCAATCAAAATGGAACATCTACGTTCAGCCAAACACGATGACTTCTTTGTATTACGTGATGGTGCTGCTGGTTTGTTCTTGGCTGCCAGCAAATTCCCGAAAATTCGTGAAACGCGTGCACCGAAAGTGGCCGAGCTACGTAGTGTTGCAGATCAACTTGATCCGAAATATCAGTTCTTGTTAGAAGCACCAGATGTTGATCCTGAAGGTAATCCAACGGTGGTGAAATTCAGCCGTAAGAATCAGGCACAATATGTGGGTTCTGAAACTGCTGAGGGCAAGCAGACCAAGTGGAGTCTGGTGTTCCAAGATGGGAAATGGGTAGAAGCTTAAACATTAAAGTTTAAAAAATGCTGGCGATTGCTGGCATTTTTTATTGAACAAATAAAAAGAAAAATTAATTTTGATTGGGGTGAAATGCATGTGGAAAAATATTCGAGTCGCTTGCTTACTACTGGTGTTGTTGATTGTTGCAGTCAATGCTTATCGTGATCAAAATCAGGATTGGAATCAGCCGATTAATGTATTGTTGCATCCGATTAATGCCGATGGGTTGCCTACAACACAGCAGTATATTCAAACATTGCAGCAAGATGATTTTGCTGAGGTGAAGCAGTATCTAGAAAAAAATAGCCAGCAATATCGAGGGCAAAGCAGCTACTTTATGGTTCAAATCGGACGTGAGTTAAAACAAACTCCACCGAAGATGTCTGAGCAGCCAAGTATTCTGGATAATATTCTATGGAGCCTAAAGTTTCGCTTTTATGCATGGAAGCAGCATCAATCGATTGATGGTTCACCAAGTTTAACTCTATATCTGAATTTCTATGATCCGAAGCAAAATCGGGAACTCAAGCACTCAACTGCGCTGGAACGTGGACGAATTGGTTCAGTCAATCTGTTTGCCTCAGCTAAACAGACACAGCAAAATAATGTAGTGTTAGTGCATGAGTTATTGCACGGTTTTGGCGCGACCGATAAATATAATTTGAACAATGGTGAACCTATTTTCCCAATCGGTTATGCACAGGCGGATAAGCAACCTTTGTATCCACAAACTGAGGCGGAAATCATGGGAGGGCGTATCCCACTTTCAGAGCATAAAAGTAAAATGCCAAATGAGTTGGAACAAACCGTGATTAGTGTGCTGACCGCGCAGGAAATTGGCTGGATCAAGTAAATTGTGGATAAGTTCCGATTTATCCATAGCCCCAAAAAGAACAGACTAAATTAAAAATTATGAAATAAAACACTGGTTTTTCAACATTTTGTCATGAATTTTCAACATGCCTTATACAGAGTTAGGTCTAAAACACGCTCAATATATACATAGCACATTGATGATAAAAGAGTAAATCATGATGAAAACGGTGGGTAATGATCTGGTTCGCAATCAGCTACACGCTGATCGTAAATGGTATCTGTTATTGGGTGTGTTATTGGTTATTTTTGGCCTGGTGCTTTTAGCAGCGTTACCATTTGCAACATTATCTGCCGTCTTGTTGTTTGGTGTGTTAATGATGTTGGGTGGTATTTTGCATTTTGTTGCCGCATTTACGGTGTTTAAGGGCGGTACACGCTGGTTGTGGGCGTTGTTTGGTCTGCTATATCTAGCCGCTGGTTATTTTGCTTTTACCACACCTGTGATTACTGCAGTGATGCTCACCAGTTTCTTGTCGATTGCATTAATTATTGCGGGGATTATTCGTAGCTTAAATGCTTTTATTTTACGACCAATTTCAGGCTGGGGCTGGGTACTCTTCTCGGGCATACTCACCCTGTTAACAGGTGTCCTGATCTTATCATCACCTGATTCACCGTTCTGGGTATTGGGAATGTTCCTTGCAATTGATATTTTATTTCAGGGAATTAACTATCTAACCTTTGCGAGTGCAATTAAGCAGTTACCCCATAGTTCAACCACAGTTTAATTTATGGTTCATTTGACAAGTCAGAGCATGTGTCTACATGCTCTTTTTGTTTTGTAGCAGGAAACATTTGCATGTGTCTAGTCTGTTAAAATATCGATTCATTTTTGCTTGACCGATTGTATGACACTTGCCGCCCTGATTGATGAACTGAATCCACAACAAAAACAGGCTGCCACCACAACAGCGCAAAACTGTTTGGTCCTTGCGGGGGCAGGCTGTGGCAAAACCAAAACTATTGTGGCACGAGCTGCTTACCTGATTGATCAAGGTTTGCCTGCATCACAAATTCAAATCTTGACCTTTACACGCCGAGCTGCCAGTGAAATTGTGACGCGGGTTGAGCAGCATATGGGCGCACAGGCGAAAGGCTTACGCGCATCAACCTTTCATACTTTTTGTATGTATTTACTACGTCGTAATCCACGTGCGTTTGGTCTAACCCAGTTCAGTATTATTGATCGGGATGATCAGTTGCTGATGTTTCGTTTACTACGAGGCAATGATAAGGGCAATGTCTTACCTAAAGCGGCTGAACTCTGTGATCTCTATTCCTATGCTCGTAATACCAAAACCAAACTATCGGATGCTTTAGTTGAGCAGCTACCCCAAGCGCTTGAGTATAAAGCCCAAATTGCTGAATTGATGAAAGCCTACGAGCAGCGTAAGCAGGAGCGTAACTTTCTGGATTACGATGATATTTTAGCGATTGTGGCAGTGCATCTACAAAACTCACCTGAATTGGTCAATTGGGTGACCAGCTTTTGCCATGCTTTGCTGGTCGATGAAATGCAGGATACTAATCCACTGCAATGGGCTTTGCTTCAGCCTTTAGTTGGCAAGGTGAAACTGTTTTGTGTCGGGGATGATGCACAATCCATTTATGGCTTTCGTGGTGCAGATTTTGAAAATATTCATCATTTTAAAGAACGTGTACCCGATGCCGAAGTGTTGACTTTGGAGATGAATTATCGTTCGACCCAAGGCATTTTAGATTTATCCAATTGGCTGCTGGAGCAGAGCCAAATTGAATATGACAAGCATCTAAAGGCCTATCGAGGTAAAGGTTTAAAGCCACAACTGCATATCTTGAGTAATGAGTTTGAAGAAGCCAATTGGATTATTCAGGACTTGAATCGTCGTCATATGCAAGGTGCGGCTTGGGCAGAACACATGGTGTTGCTGCGCTCAAGTTTTAGTGGGCGTTATTTGGAAGGTGCTTTAATTGCAGCCAATATCCCTTATCGCTTTATTGGTGGGGTAAAGCTGCTTGAGTCTGCACATGTTAAAGACGTATTGAGCTTACTTCGGGTCAGCGTTAACCCACAAGATGATTTAGCCTGGATGCGTTTCCTGACGCTTTGGGATGGCGTGGGCGATGTGGGTGCCAGTAAGTTGGCGCAAGAGCTGATTCAATTACCTGATATCGAGGCCCGTTGCAAACGTTTAGAACGACATGGCAAAGTGCCACAACAGGCAATTCTGATTTTAAAACAGCTTGATGTGTTACAGCAGCAAGTGGAAGCCTGTATTGGCTTGGCGTTGGATGCCTTGATGGAGCAACTGGAAAATAACTATAAAAGCAAAGACTGGAAACGCCGAGTCAAAGATTTTGATTTGGTTAAACAACTGGCTCGTAAACACAGTTCTTTAGGCGAATTTTTAGAAGAATATGTACTTGACCCAATTTCGATATCAGAAATTGACAAGACACCTGATCAAGACTTAGTGACTTTGATTACGATTCACTCTGCAAAAGGAGCTGAACAAAAGGTTTGTTATGTTCCACATGTATCTCCCAATCAATATCCACATGCACGGGCGCAGGGTGATTTTGACGATGTCGAAGAGGAGAGACGTGTTTTGTATGTCGCATTGACGCGTGCAGAAAATGAGTTGATTTTAACCAAACAAAATTTAAATTTATGGTCACAAGATCAATATGATGAGTTAGGAAGAAAAATAGAAAGCTACTTTCTAAATGATTTACCTCAACATTTAGTGGATATTCAAATTCATCGGCAAATTCCGCAAAGTTTTGGACAATCACAGACTCGACATCGTGTTGCGAACAATTTAGGTTTTGGCATTGATTTCGATTAAACTAGATCAAAGATAGATTTAGGTTTTGAATAACATGAAAATTTTAGTGCGTAGTTTAGATCGTGCCGTGAAACAAGCAGAATTACTTGAACTGTTTAAGCCTTATGGTACGGTTGAATCATGCGTCATCGTGATGGATGAAGCAACAGGAAAATCTAAAGGCTTTGGTTTTGTGGAAATGCCGAATCCAAGAGAAGCGATTAAAGCCATCAAAGGTTTAAATACTCTTCGAGTCAGAGGGATGGGGATTCGAGTTAAAGCTGCGGAAGATAAAGCTTAAATGTATGACTAAGCCCTACCTCGCACTTTCAATTGTTGCACCCTTTGGCCAACGCATTGCACAAGGTTTAAAAATATTGGAAGTTCGTTCTTGGCGACCAGATCAACTCCCATTAAAAGACCTTGTGATTGTTGAAAATCAGACCTATTTGAACAATGAGGGTGATGAAGAGCTAGGGTATGCTGTGGCACTAGTGGATATTGATTCTATTCACACATGGCAGGAAAATGAAGTTGATGCTGCATGTGCATCTTATTGGACAGATGGTTATTATGCATGGGTGATCAGTAATGTACGTCCTTTAAAGCAACCAATTGAAGCAATTGCGAAACGAAAACTTTATCGTCTTGAATTGAATCTATAAGTGCTATTTTTTTCATCTCCAATACGCTTTACAATCAGTTTTCGTTTTAAATGAAATAGGGATTTATTATGTCTCGTGTTGCTCGCTACCATGCTGATCGTACCAATCAAAAATTGTATTTTGCCCGACTTGCATGTCAACAAGCTGAGCAAACTGAACATATTCAGCAGGCGCAGGCATATCGTGAGGCAGCAGTATTTCATTTACACGGGGCAATTTTAGCGTTTTTACAAGAATTGGTGCGCTATTATCGTTTAAATGATTTGCAACCGACGTTTAAGTCGATTGAAGAACACATGGCAGTTAAAGGACAAGTCTCACCAGAAGTTTCAGTATTACAGCAACTTGCTAAAGATGGTTTTATTGCAGAACTCAAACGTGCGTATCGTTTATGTCAGTACGCACCCGAGCCAACAGCACCAGAGCCTGAAAATGAGACCTCCTCAAACCTGATTATCAAGGTCACCCAAAGCCCACAGGCATGGCTGCCAGATACCAAGATTCTGCGTGAGTGGCACCGTGAGTTAAGTCATTTAATTGATGGTTTTCGTAACGAGATGGTTGAGTTCTAGCCTGAATTGATCTTAGACTTGAAATCTGCGCAAACAGGACCTATATAGATAAGACGTGAGATTGCAAAGTGCAAGGGTACTTTGCCACCATGTTGAAGCATGGAGAAAATATATGTCAATGCAACAGTTAAAAGAGTTATTCGGTAATCAGGAAGCGATACTGGAATTGGTTCAACTTGAAGGTGGCGAACTTGCTTTGCGTAATGCTGGTTCTGAACAGGAGCCCTTGGTGAAGATACAGTTTAGTGATGAAGTTAAGGCAATTTTAGGTGAACAGACACCAATGGTTGCACAGCATATGATTCAGGCAGCCCTGTTTGGCTTGCTGGAAAAACAGATGAATCAGGTGCAGGCTGAGATTGTGGATGAACAACCTACACATTTTAGTTAGTTGTTTAGTTGCTTAATCACCATCCCGATAAAACGTTCCATTCGTTTCCCACAGCAAATTGTGGTTTTGGAATCATGTATATTTAGCAATCCTAGCTAATCCCTACAAGGGGGACTAGCGGATTGCAGCGTCAAAGCAAAACTTTGACTATCCTCGGATTAAGCCCTTAGGTTTTACGGCTAGATGGATAAACTGCATTACCCATAATCCACTACAATATAATGGTCACGATCAGCCGCATAATTGGCAAGCGGAACTAAACGCTCACGCACGATTTGCATGAGTTGAGCGGCATCGTATTTTTCGCCCAATGCTGCATGGGCTTTACGCTCTAGCTCGTCAAGGTCTACACGATTATATGACCATGCAAAACTGCCTTTCACATATTTTGGATAAATGATACAAGATTCGCAGGATCTTAATTGTGTGAGCTGTGGATGACTCATAAAATAATCGAGATCATGGTCGGCTAAAAATTGGCTATGTTCAAAGGCACAATGTTCAAAACTGGTTTGATACACCGTATCACATGCAGCGATTAACTCAAATAAATCCTGATTTGGATTATCCCAATACTGCTCAATTAATGTTTGAGGAACAGAATATAAATAAATACTGTGCATACTATTATCCTTAATTTAAAGCATAATGTTGTTTATATTGCTGTACTTCCTGTTGTAGCTGCTGCCGAAGCTGTTCAATATCTTGCTGTTGCAACTCATCAAAATCAAAAATACCTTTTTTAGCATATAACCACATGCGTTGTTGCTGAATGAGATTACGCTGATTTGACCATGCTAACTGTTGCAGATATTCCACACTATTTAAAATATTAATCGGGCTTGACCATTGAATAAACCAAAATAGGCTATAATGTTTAAGTTGTGAACGCTGATGCTTTTGTAAATCCTGTTGCAATTGCTGCACAATATAATCCGCAAACTGCTGTTGGCTGTCGTTTGATAATAAACTCATATAACGCTGTAATAAAGCCTGATGTGGCGATAAGGAAAATTCAAGCCCCAAGATTAACCATGCTTGAATAATAACAGGATCAAGCGGTTGTTGATTGTACCAGTTAAGTATGGGCAATTGGGTTAAATCCAGACAAGCAATTTCAGGTTTTTTCTTTTGTTTAACGATCAATTCAGCATCTTTGAGTAGAAAATCAGCCGTGAGATAGGAATTAATATCTACGTCCATAGCAATTAAACTGCTGATGATCAGATAACGTAAAGCATAATCTTTTTCTTTATTCAAAAAATCAATTAAAAATTTCTGATTTTCTACTGTAGGATAATCCGCTAACCATAATACGATGTCTTTATGAATGCTTTTAGTTTTATAGGTATAAATTAAATTTTTAAAATATTGGTCAATCTGTGGAATATTTTGTAATAATTTTTTTAGTCCGATTCTAAACATTGCTTCATTGATATGCTGCTCGACTTTGTTTTGAATATGCTCAAAATAATCAATGGCAAACTGCTGAATATTTTGTGTTTTGGCGATGATTTTTGCCATAGCGTGCTGTGGCCGTTCTAATAGATAATTTAATATGAATACATCATCAACACTCTTGCCAAAATGTTGCTTTAAAAAATCAATAAGTTGATAAATATCAACTTCAGCGATATTAATTTGATCGATGAAGCTTTGCGGTAGTTCAAATTCTAAAAAACTTTTTTTCTGATATTGATTGGCAAGATAAATCGGGAAAATGCGTAAAAAATGATAAAGATTAAAACTGTGCAGTTGCAATAAATACGGATTATCAATAAAAGCTTTTTCATGCAGCACATGTGATTTAAACCTTTGCACAGTGGACTGCTCATTATTCATCACCGCAATCCATTTCAGCCAGTATTCATCCTGATAACGGTTTTGATACCAGTTTTGATGAATTGCCTGAATAACCTGCTCGGGGTCAAGTTGTTGGCTCAGTGCGTATTCAAGTTTGGCTTGGCGGGGTTGTTTGGATTGGGTCAGATCAAAAGGGATTAACCTCAAATGCTTATTTTTAGCTTTGGCAGTTTTTTCAGCTAAGAGTTTGGTTTTTAAAGCAGGGTCACGCACCAACTCAATCGCTTTGGTCTTTTTGCGCATCGCTGCTAAGCAAATTTCCTCGCTTTGCTGCTCAACATATTTTAATGCGTCAGCATCTTGTCGCACCGCTGCCAAACAAATTTCAGGGGTTTGCTGTTGGACGTATCTTAATAAATAGCCATTTTGCTGTACCGCAGCAAGGCAAATTTCGGGTGTTTGCTGTTGAACTCTACTACAGATGAGTGATGGGTTTCTCTTAACGGCGGCTAAACAAATTTCAGCGGTTTGCTGTCTGACATAACGTAAAGCTTCACCATCTTGCTGTACCGCAGCAAGACAGATTTCAGGGGTTTGCTGTCGAAGGAAACGAAGTGCATAACCGTTTTGTTGTACCACCTGTAGATAAAAATCTGCTGATTTATTTTCTAGGTCAGAATGTTCTAAAATATAAGGATTTTCTTGAATGTACTTGAGTAAAAATTCATCGCTCAAATAGTCTTGCGGAATCAATTTTAACACTTTGTCAAATTCTTCAATCTTACGTGGACAATGTTTTAAAGCGATTAAATATAACTCTTCATTCGGTTGACTGATAAATTCCACATCAATGGGATTCTTTTCAATATGTGCAACAGTTAAAGCCTTGCCACGCTTTTGACCAATAATTGTTGTGGACGTAAGCATCTCTTATTATTCCCTGATGATGTTATGTATCAGCTTAATATAATTGAATTTAAATCAAATAAATAGAGAAAAATCAGGGATAAAACAGTTTATTTTATGAACAGCAACTTGCCAAAGCCAGCGTGCTAACAAGAAAAACAAGTCAGAACGATACATGCCAAGATTAGAAACTCACGGAAAGACCATTTGCACAAAATCAGCAGTGCCTTAGTCAAATAATATACAGTAACATTTGTGGGCAACCTATCAGCTGCCAAGTTAGTCAGAACCAAAATGGCGTGGAGCTGTTAGTTCAAATGAAGCGACTTTTGTATTCTCAATAAAAAAGCCGCCCGAAAGCAGCTAATTGAATTTAAATTATTTTTTAATGTGCAGGGGATTGATGCGCCAATTCAATCTGGTTCAAAATATGATGACTCATATTTTTTGCCATTTCTTCCTTGGCATAGAATACTTCACCCAAGTGCTCCTCCCGAATCACCGCAGCCTCTTCCTTGCTTTCAGCACAGACCAGTACCTGAATTTCAGGGTTAAGCTGTTTGGAAATATCAACAATACGGTGAATATCCAGAATATCCATTGGGGAAATGACCAGCAGGCGTGCATGCTGGATATGGGCCTGAATCAGCACATTGGGTTCAGTTGCCTCACCGCTGACCGCGGCAATGCCTTGAGAACGCAGTTTTTCCACAATCTCACGGTTTTCCTCAGCAATCACCACCTTGATGTTTTGCTGTATCAGGTTTTCACTGATACGGCGACCTACGCCACCATAACCAATAATCACCACCTGATCGCGTAAATAGGCCTGATCCACCTCATCTGGAAGCATAGCCAGTGGGTCACCACTACGTTCTAACAAACGTGCCAAATGCGAGCGCTCACGAATCCAGCGTTGTACAGGTTCAATGGCAGAAAACACAAATGAGTTGAGGGTAATTGAGAACAGTGCACCTGCCAGAATCAGGTTCTGTGCATCAGGAGTGAGTAAACCCAGAGATAAGCCGAGTGTGGCCAAAATAAATGAGAATTCCCCAATCTGGGCCAAACTGGCACCGACTGTTAAAGCGGTATTGATTGGATAGCGGAAGAATAAAACCAATGCCATCGCGGCCAAAGTTTTACCCACCATAATAATGGCGATGACCGCCAGAATACGCAAAGGCTCTTCAATCAGGATACTTGGGTCGAACAACATCCCGACAGAGACAAAAAATAAAATTGAGAAGATTTCACGTAGTGGCAGGGTTTCTTCTTCTGCACGATGACTAAAGTCAGACTCTTTCACCACCATACCCGCGAAGAAAGCGCCAAGTGCCATGGAAACGCCAAAAACTGCGTAGGAACCGTAGGCAATTGAAACTGCGGCAGCAACCACTGTGAGCGTAAAGAGCTCACGGGAACCTAAACGGGCAACAAACTGCATGATCATTGGCACAAGGCGTTTACCAATAATCAGCATGAATGCGATGAATCCTGTGACTTTGAGCAGGGTAATGCCAATCGTCAGCCAGATACTTTGTGAGGTGTCTGTACCAGGTAAGGCGTGTCCGCCCAGTAACATGGCGGTTGCAGGTAAAAGCACCAGTGCGAGAACCATGACAAGGTCTTCAACCAACAGCCAGCCTACTGCGATTTTTCCATTTACTGAGTCGAGTAGCCCACGATCACTCAGTGCTTTGAGTAAGACCACGGTACTTGCACACGATAAACTTAAACCAAAAATCAGTGCAGAACCAAAACTCCAGCCCCAAAACATAGATACAGCGACACCTAAGAGTGTTGCTACAGCGATTTGTAAAATCGCACCGGGTAGGGCGATACGACGAACAAGTAATAAATCATTGAGGGAAAAATGCATCCCTACGCCAAACATTAAGAACATTACCCCGAGTTCGGCAAGTTGATTGGCGAGATGTATATCTGCCACGATACCTGGGGTGTTAGGGCTTATAATAATACCTGCTACCAAATAACCAATTAATGGTGGTAGACGTAAACGTGCTGCGATATAGCCAAAAATAAGGGCCATACCAAAACCAACAGCAAGTAATATAATTAAATCAACATCATGAGGCATCGAAACTCCTTAATCATTGCGGTTAAGGTACAAATAATTCAGCATAAAACATGCCAAGAAAACAGCGAATAAATTGTAACAAGTAAAATCGGATTTGTTGATGACAATTTTTTTATTTATCAAAAAAAATTATGTAACTCATTTCTTACTATTAATAGCATTTTTTAGGCAATAAAAAAACGACTTCAATTGAAGTCGTTTTTTTAAGAAAACTAAAATTATTTAATTTTAGCTTCTTTGAAAATTACGTGTTGACGGATTTTTGGATCAAATTTTTTGATTTCCATTTTTTCCGGCATAGTACGTTTGTTCTTAGTAGTGGTATAGAAATAACCTGTACCAGCTGTAGAAACGAGGCGGATTTTATCACGCATTGTTCAGACTCCTTAGATCTTTTGACCTTGAGCACGGAGATCAGCAACAACTTTCTCAATACCCAATTTATCAATAATACGCATACCTTTAGTGGTTAAACGAAGACGTACAAAACGCTTTTCGCTTTCTAACCAAAAACGGTGGTGGTGCAGGTTCGGCTCGAACCGGCGTTTGGTTTTGTTGTTTGCGTGCGATACGTTGTTACCAACGATAGGACGCTTGCCGGTAACTTGGCAAACCTTAGACATGGTGAACTCCATTGCTAGTTTATATAGCACCGTTTCGTGCAACTAGCCATTCAAGTAAACGGATGAAATCATTCAAGGGGCGTTTTATACCAAAAATACGATTAAAAGACAAGCGAATTTGGTAAAAACACTGCATGATCTCGTGTAATAGATCATGCCTTGATCAGCTTAACGGAATAGGGTTTTCAAAAGCAGTTTGTGCGCTGCTTTATTGTACGGCGGTAAAATAAATTTGAGGCTGTACAGTTTTGGACTGACTGGATTAGACATCACTGAGCGTTCATGTGAGAAGCTGAAGAAGCCTTCTTTACCGTGGTATTTACCCATACCTGACGCACCGATGCCCCCGAATGGTAGATCATCCTGCGCTACATGAGTGAGGGTTTGGTTAATACCAAAATGTCCAGAATGGGTACGTCCTGCAATATAATCAGCACGAGCCATATCAATATCAAAATAGTAGAATGCGAGTGGACGTGGTCGACTATTGATAAATTGAAGTGCATCTTCAATATGTTCATATTCTAGAATAGGAAGAATTGGACCAAAGATCTCATTCTTCATAATTTCCATTTCTGTGGTTACACCTGTGAGTAACGTTGGTGCAATTTTACGAACTTCAGTTAAAGATTCTTTCTTGCTGTTTAACTCGACGATCGTCGCACCTTGATCACGTGCATCTTCTAAATAGCCTTGAAGACGATTGTATTGTTTGTCATTCACAATTGAGGTGTAATCTTTATTGTCACGTAGCGTTGGGTACATCGTATTCACAAAGTCGTTATAGTGCTTGGTGAATTCTGCCGTTTTGCCTTTAGGTAGGAATATGTAATCAGGTGCAACGCAAGTTTGACCTGCATTCCAAAGTTTACCTACCGCAATACGTTGTGCCACATCACGAATATTCATTGCCGAATGTACAAGAGCAGGCGATTTTCCACCTAGCTCTAAAATTACAGGCACTAAGTTCTGTGAGGCGGCGGCCATCACGGTTTTACCGACAGAGGTTGAACCTGTGAAAATTAATTTATCAAATGCTAAATGACTAAAGGCATCTGAAATCGCGCCACCACCATTGACCACGGTCACCAATTCCTGTGGGAATGCTTCAGAAAGGGCATTTTCAAGCATATAACCGAAGTTTGATGATGCACTTGAAATCTTGATCATGGCATGGTTGCCCGCAGCCAGTGCACAGATCAGTGGGCCAACTGAAAGCAGCAGTGGATAGTTCCACGGTGCAATAATGCCGATCACGCCCAATGGCTGATACTGTACCCAGCCTTTTGCAGGTTGGTGTAACATGCTGATATGGCGCTTAGAGGGCTGCATCCATTCAGTCAGGTTCTTGCTATAGTACTTGATATGCTCTAAACAGGTAAGAACTTCACCAATCTTGGTTTCCATAATGGCACGGTTGCCATAATCTTGACTAATTGCGTTCGCAAATTGATCTTGATATTTTACCAAGATGTTTTTAAGTCGGGCTAAGCGTTCAATACGTTCTTTTGCGCTTGGTACAGGATGGCGTTGGTAGGCTGCTTGCTGCTGCTCAAGCAAAGTATGTAACCGTTGCACATCGACATGAGGTGTCATCGCGGTTGTTTTTGTTTGACTGTTCATAGGAGTGGACCAAAAGAAAGCTTATTATTTTTTAATTTTTAGAGTAAATACTCTAAAGTGTCAAGTCGCTTTATAGGTTTGTTTTATAACCTATTGATAATATTATAGATGGTTAATTCAATGTCGCATGCTAAACCGAACAAAACCAAAGATCGAATTTTGCAAATCAGTTTGCAGTTGTTTAATGAGCATGGCGAGCGTTCGGTCACAACCAACCACATTGCGGCTGAACTTGGGATCAGCCCTGGCAACCTGTATTATCACTTTAGAAACAAGCAGGAAATCATTAAGGAACTGGCACAGCAATATCAGGCTGAAACTTTGGAAATGCTGGCATTACCAACAGATCGACCTTTAAATGCCAATGATAAAATTAGTTATTTCCAAGTTTTGAGTAATCAGTTGTGGGCTTATCGCTTTATTCACCGTGATGTCTATCATCTTGTTGAAAATAATGAAGACTTCAGAAAAATATATCCTCGTTTTGCAGGGCAGGTGATGCAGCAAGGGCAAAAAATTTATCGTGCCTTTGTGGATGCCGGTTTGATGAAGATGACTGATTCAGAAATTGAAGCTTTGATTATCAACTTGTGGATTGTGCTGACCAACTGGACTAACTTTTTGTATATGTCTGGTCATATCAGTGACAATAACCATTTGGAAGAAAAATGGGTATGGCAAGCTTTACGACAAATGGTATTTTTGGAAGGCCCTTATTTAATGGGCGAAAGTCGTCAAACGTATGAACAATTATTGAAATCTTTGGGGCCGTCAGACTTATTTGCTAGTTTATCTAATCTTAAAAATGATGATGATGAATAAGTAGGTATTTAGTCATAGGCAAAAAAGAGCTAGAATGCTCGGCTTGATTTTTAATTTTGATTCCAATAAGTGATATTAACCACATGAACACGACGACCGCCCACACTGCACGATTATTGATTACTTGCGAAGACAAGCCGGGAATCGTGCAAGCTGTATCGAGCTTTTTGTATCATCAGGGAGCAAATATTACCGCACTTGATCAGTATGCTACAGAAGCTCAAGGCGGACGTTATTTCATGCGTGTTGAGTTTGAACTTGATCATTTGCAATCTCGTAAAGAAGCATTAATGCAAACCTTTGCTGCCAACGTTGCTGAACGTTATGAAATGCAATGGAAACTCACTTTTGTAGGTGAATTAAAGAAAGTGGGTATTCTGGTTTCTAAAGTAGACCATGCTTTATTGGAATTGTTATGGCGCCATGCACGTGGCTCATTGCCATGTGAAATTACCCAAGTCATCTCAAACCATCCGGATTTGCGTGAATCGGTTGAAAACTTTGGTATCCCATTCCATGTAATACCAGTCAATAAAGACAATAAAGTCGAAGCTTATGCGCAAATTGATGAAATGATGCAGGGCAATGATCTATTGATCTTGGCGCGTTATATGCAGATTTTGAGTGAAGACTTTGTTGCCAAGTGGGAAATGAAGATTATCAATATTCATCATTCATTCTTACCTGCTTTCGTAGGGGCAAATCCTTATAAGCAAGCGTATGAGAAAGGGGTGAAGTTGATTGGTGCAACAGCACATTACGTGACTGCTGATCTCGACCAAGGTCCAATCATTGAACAAGATGTTGAACGTGTTAGCCACGATTACAATGTAGAACAGTTACGTGAGTTAGGCGAAGACGTTGAGCGTAATGTATTGGCTCGCGCTGTAAAATGGCATTTAGAAGATCGTATTATTGTAGATGGTAATAAAACGGTTGTTTTCTAAATAAAATAGATTTTTAAAAAAGCATGCTTTTAAGCATGCTTTTTTTATGCTGATAATGCTATGTTATAACATTTTATTTTATTAAGTATATACTTATCAATTTGTTGAGCATGATTCACAAAAAAATAGTTGCAAATGAAAACACTTCTCATTTATTATTATGCCACTTTAATTGTTCTATCCGATGACTGAAATCGTTTTTCACTTTTTAAAGATTTCATCATCTATTAGGTACTTAGATTCTTATGAGTCAATCTCCTGCGATATTGAATATGCCACACTCGATGAAAAAGAAGATCATCACTGCACTTGTTGCAGTTGTGATTGGACATGCAGGAGTTCTGTGGGCAGTTAGCCACATGAAGCCAATTGAGTTAAAACCAATTGAGAAAAAGCCACTCAAGGTTAAGTTTGTTAAAATTACGGAACCACCTAAACCAGAACCACCTAAGCCGAAAGAAAAGCCCAAACCACCAGAACCTAAAAAAGAAGTGAAACAGGTCAAGGTGGTTGAAAAGGCATTACCACCACCTAAAAAAATAGAAAAAATTCAGCAGGTTAAAAAAGCCGAGGCACCGAAACCTGTGGTTGAAAAAGTTGAGCCAAAGGTTGAGTCGGTTGTGGTGAACACGACTGTCACAGAAAAAGTGATTGAGAAACCTCAGCCTGTTGTCGAAGCGCCTAAACTCGCAGCACCGCCAGCCGATCCATCGCCAAAACGTGTTTCAATTGGGGGATCAGGCGTGCAGTGGAGCCGTTCACCAAAACTATCTATTTCGGCAAAAGACCTTGAAAATCAGCCACGTTCGGCAATGGTACTCATCGAAGCGGATGAGAAAGGTAAAATTACCAATACCCGCATTACGCGCAGTAGTGGTTTGCCAAGTCTGGATGAAAAGATTTTACGTGCTGTTAAAAGTGCGAAATTTAAACCTTATATGGAAAATGGTGTTGCTTACCCAATTCGAGCAGAACAACCGTTTGATCTTAGTCCTTAACCAATTTGAGTCCTCGCGACAGATAAAATCAGGAGTTCGTATATGAACTTTTCAGTTTATTGGCAACATGCAGATGCAGTGAGTAAAACCCTGTATTTCATCCTTTTAGCAATGTCGATTGCGACATGGACTATTTTCATTCTACGCCTATTGGGAACACGCCAGTTGAAGCAACAGGCCTATGCCCAGCTTGCCCAGGCCTTGGCCACGTTGAAGTCTAAACTACAGCCTTTAACCTTTGAACAGCGTAAGGCGGTTGCGGAACAGGCATTGCTTCGCCAGATTTCTGCTGAAAAGTCACAGGCAGAAAAAGGTGTTTCTGTTCTTGGAACAATTGCTTCGCTTGCGCCATTTGTGGGTTTGTTTGGGACTGTTTGGGGTATTTTCCATGCACTTGTCGCTGTAGGTACGAGCGGTCAGGCGGGTTTAGCCCAAGTTGCAACTCCTGTTGGTGAAGCATTGATCATGACTGGCTTGGGTTTATCTGTGGCGATTCCTGCGGTATTGGCTTACAATATTTGTGTACGTTTCAATCGTGGTTTAGCACATGATTTACAAGATCAAGCACATAGCTTGTTAATCGATACGATGTTGCAGCAAGAAACACCTGCAAAGACAGAAACTAAAGCGACTCAACAAAGTTTAGTTGGAGGTCAAACTTAAGATGGGCTTTCAATTGGGTGAAGACCACGACAGTGGCATGAATGAGATGAATCTCATTCCTCTGATCGACATTATGTTGGTATTGATGATTATCTTTTTAGTCACAGCAACGGTTGCTAACCCATCAATTCCATTAGCTTTACCAAAAACGACCGCTGACATTGTAGACCCACCACCAAAAGCAATCACCATCAGTATTAATGAAAAAGGTGAAGTGGCATGGGATGCTCAAATTATTAGTTTGGATGAGTTACAGACGCGTTTCCAAGAAGCAGCAAAAGCAGAAGCAAAACCGACAGTACAGTTACGTGCTGATAAAGAATCAAAGTACGATACAGTAGCGCAAGTCATGTCACGGGCGAGTGAAGCAGGGTTGAGTGATATTGCATTTGTGAGTGAAAACTAAAATTTGTTTCATAAAAAAAGCAACTCAGTGAGTTGCTTTTTTTATGCTTACTCTGTTTTGAGTAGTTCGAGATATTTTGAACGCAATTTTGACAGTTTTGGTGGGATGCTAAAATTGCAGTAACCTTGTGATGGATTACGGGCATAAAAATTTTGATGGTATTCTTCAGCAGGGTAAAATGTTGGTGTTGGGCTAAGTTCAGTTACGATATTGAGACCATCATTTTCTAAATCTTGAATAATTTTCTCCGCTTGCTGCTTTTGTTCATCATTAAAATAATAGACAACAGAACGGTATTGGGTGCCAACATCATTACCTTGACGATTTAAAGTAGTTGGATCATGGGTGGTAAAGAAAACATTTAGGAGTTGAGTATAATTGATTTGCTGTTCATCAAAGTCAATCAATACAACTTCTGCATGTTGAGTATTACCTTGGCAAACTTGATCATAACTTGGGTTGTGAACGATACCACCAGCATAACCACTCACAACTTTTTCGACGCCTTTGAGTTGTAGAAAAACAGCTTCTACACACCAAAAGCAACCTCCACCGAATAATGCTTGTTGCATAAATTTTCCCAATTTTTAATTCTAAGAATACTAATAAAGTATACGAAGTCAATGAAAAGTAAAAGCCCATCATCAATCAGAGATTTAGCTTTTTATGTCACAAAATCAAATAACTGATTCAGTATCCCTTATAAATTTCATAAAAATTCACCTAAGCCTGAGCATATTTTTCCTATGTATTCATGATGTGGCATTTCTATCCACGATCTTGCAATAATTTGCGAGGATGATTGTGGATTCGCGATCATCACGTGAATGCATACATCTTGATTGATTTAAATCAATCAAGATGGACTATAGAAGGAGATTCAGTATTGTTTTGTTAAAAAGCGAAATGGACTAATTTGCTTTTGGTAATCCATGTCGAATGATTTTCGAAAAATATTCACTGGATTGATCTGGTTGTTGTTCATATTTTTCAGCACGTGTATTGATCCATGCCAATTGATACCATTCTTTCATACTATAATTTTGATTAAGTGCTTGTAGATCAAAAAGATAATTGGGTAAATAGCCTGAAGCCAGTAAACGATAATCTTTAGGTAAAGTTTGTGGGTTGATCGCTTGGATCATGTCAAAAACGAGCGTTGTACAGTTGCTTGTGAGCGTATTGTACCATTTTGCTTCAGCACGTAACTCATCTGCTTTATGTAGATATTCGATAAATAGCGCTTTACGTTCAGTCTGAGGCATTCTTATTGGAAATAAATAAACTTGTTCATGACGAATATTACTTCGCGTATAAATCAGATCTTTTTCATCAGAAGCCACTAAACTGAGTTCATATTTACGGAAGAAGCCACCAATCGCGGAAAATTCTTCTCCTTTTTCTTTGCGAATCTCGATAGAAAAAACCAAAGGTTTTTGATCTGAGAAATCGAAACTCACTAACGTATGCGCGATTTGAGGTCCCATCCAGTAGGATGTGATGACATTGACGCCTGTAATTTTATCTAGGTCAATTGTACGATTTTCCCAGCGAATGTCATAAGTGCCGTCTTTATGCCAATTAAAATTACGCACATTATGCAGCTGTACTAGATTGCCTTGCTTTTGGTAAGTAAGCTGCTCAGCGACTTCAGGATTCCAGTCACGATCTTGTCGAGCCTCTAATGAAAAATACCAGACCAGTGAACAGGCGAAGGCAACACAGTAAATTAAAATATCAGTGCGGCGACTAAAAATATGCCCACTGACATAAACACTAAGCAAGCTGAGCGCAAACAGTGCCCAAAGAATGATAATGATTCGGCTAAAGATTGTTCCAAAAGGATGTTGAATCCAGAATGCCAGACATAACCAAATACTTGAGAGGATCACAAATAAGGCAAAAAAACTGTGTAATAGCCCAATGCCTAGCGCCAGTAAAAACTCACGTGATCCAATATTATGCATGATGACGCGCGATCCATTTTTTATTTTTGGTAGGTCGCAAACTCGAAAGCAATATTTGATTTTTCATCAATGTGTTGTTCTGAGTTTACTTTGCGAAAATCCTCAGAGATTTTTGGGTAATGTGCATCACCTTGTACATCTAGATCAACATGGGTTAATTCAAGACGATCAGCAATTGCGAGGGTTTGAGTAAAAATCTCTCCACCCCCAATAATAAATAAAGATGCTTTTTCAGCGTGTTGTACGTCTGTAAGTGCATGTGTCAAAGCATCTTCAATGCTATGTGCTACTTTAACGCCCTCAAATTGCCATTCAACATCACGCGTGATGACCCAATTCACACGATTTGGAAGTGCGCGTCCCATTGACTCTAAGGTTTTACGCCCCATCAGGACAACACCGCCTTGGGTAATCGCTTTAAAGTGTTTAAGATCAGCTGAGATATGCCACGGTAAAGCATTGCCCTTGCCAATACAGTTGTTTTTATCCATTGCGACTACGTGGACAACTTCTATACCTTGCCATGCCATTTTATATTCTCTCTGATCGATTTAAACTGCGACGGGTGCTTTAATAGCAGGGTGTGACTCATAGCCAATAATTTCGATATCCTCAAATTTGAAGTCAAAAATATCAGTAATTTCGGGATTGAGTTTTAATTGACATAAGGGTAGCGGCTCACGGCTAAGCTGTAATTGTGCTTGCTCAAAGTGATTAGCATATAAATGAGTATCACCGCCTGTCCAAACAAAGTCACCTACACCTAAGCCGCAAACTTGAGCAATCATATGTGTAAGAAGAGCATAGCTGGCAATATTAAATGGCACACCTAAGAAAACGTCCGCACTGCGCTGGTAAAGCTGGCATGACAGCTTATTGTCCTGAACAAAAAACTGGAACAGGGTATGGCAGGGCGGCAAGGCCACTTTCCCAGCCTCATTGGGATTCCAGCCTGAAACGATCAAACGGCGTGAATTGGGATTAGTTTTAATTTCATTCACAAGCCATTGAATCTGATCAAAACCATTTTGCTGATAGCTACCATCTTCATTCTGGGTTGCGCCAAAGTTACGCCATTGATGCCCATACACAGGACCAAGTTCACCCTCAGGGCGACCAAAACGTGCAGTTTGTTCTGCGGTTGCCCATTCATCCCAAATACTGACTTTATTATCTTTGAGATATTGAACGTTGGTATCACCTTTTAGAAACCATAGTAGTTCAATCACGATCGAGCGGAAGTGTACTTTCTTGGTGGTGAGCAGTGGAAAGCCCTTAGAAAGATCAAAACGCATTTGATGACCAAATACTGAACGTGTACCCGTACCTGTACGATCGCCTTTGTCGCCGCCATTGTCGAGGATATGTTGTAAAAGGTCTAAATATGTACGCATAACTTTCTCTAAAACATTCTCTGTGGTTAATCAAGATAGGTGTTGAAACCAGTGAATATGGGGCAGCAAAATTGTTGTCATGATACCTTGATTGCGCTTGGCATGACACTTGCGATGTGTAGTATTTTTTCATTTTCCAATATAAAAAAAGAGCGCTTAAGGCGCCCTTTCGTTAGCAGTCAGGCTTATTCTGTGATAAAGCTAACTTTCCCGTCCGCCAACGATTGTACGCGTGCCAACGACTCGACACGATAGCCTTTTTCAAGTAACACATCACGACCTGGTTGGAATGATTTTTCAATCACGATACCTACACCGACAACTTCAGCATTTGCTTGGTGAATCAAATCGATTAAACCTAATGCCGCTTGAC
>CAZKJI010000017.1:23734-25104 GCA_964553005.1 uncultured Acinetobacter sp.
ACAACTTCAGCATTTGCTTGGTGAATCAAATCGATTAAACCTAATGCCGCTTGACCATTTGCCAAGAAGTCGTCAATCACAAGCGCTTTATCTGTTGCGTTAAGATGCTTGTTAGAGATCGCGATAGTGCTTTCAGTTTGTTTGGTGAAAGAGAACACTTTAGAACGGTAAAGATCATCTTTGAGTGTTAAAGATTGGTATTTACGCGCGAAAATTACTGGAACACCAAGCTCCAAGCCAGTCATGATTGCAGGTGCAATGCCAGAAGCTTCGATCGTAATAATTTTAGTAATGCCAGCATCTTTAAAACGAGCAGCAAACTCTTTACCAATCTGTTGCATTAACACGGGGTCAATTTGATGATTTAAGAAAGCATCAACTTTCAAAACCTGATCAGATAGAACGATACCTTCATTTAAGATTTTCTGTTCTAAAGCGTACACGGGAGAATCCTCTAAACGGATGCTTTTTCAAGCAAAGGCATATTTTAAAAAGCATCTAAAAAATTGCAAGCTAAAATTGACCAGATGGTTAGTTGGTTTTACCTGAATAGCCTGTTAATAATAAGCCATAAGAAGATTTCCCATCATTATGTGCCATTTTTACAGGGAGGTAATCAAGTTTTGGTGCTAACCAAAATACCGTATTACGTTCTGGTTTATCGTGTTGCATAACGACTTTAATGGTGCTGAACGTCCCATAATTGGTTTTGATGGTTTCTGTGCCTTGCTTAACAAAACGGCGTTCATCTAAGGCTTTTGCATCAGCAATTAAATATTTGGTTCTAAGTGAATTACTTTTTAAATCCTCACGGATTTGCAATTCAGCATTCAGTTCATCTAACGCACCTGCTTGCCATGGGAATGAGCGGGCGGTGTCATCTTTTTTCGTATTCACAACTTTAGTGTTTGGATTAAAGTTAATACTCATGGTGTTGTTGTGAATTAAGATTTTGCTGCTGCGACTAAACTTTTGTGAAGTAATTTTATTATCCACAAAGCTAAATTGACTCGTTTCCGAGGCTGAGGCAATTCCGCCTGCTTTTGCACTAAACTGATAGGTCCAATTGTTTCCTTGTTGCGAAAGTGTACGTGTCGCTGAACCGAGGTTTTTGTTGTTGTAGCTAAATTGATAGCTTGCTTGGAAAGGTGCCATTGCTAGAGCATGGCTAGACATGCTGACACTGAACAGGGCAGCCGACGTAATACTCACTACTTTCAATAATTTCTTTGTCATCACGCTATATATCCTTTGAATGATCATCAATGAGCAATCATTCATTTATCATTAAGATTTGTGATTATTATGCCTGTAGATTATGAAGAAAAAATCAGGTTTTTTACTCAATGCTTGTTAATTTTTCGTATAAA
>CAZKJI010000018.1:0-6962 GCA_964553005.1 uncultured Acinetobacter sp.
CTTTACTGCAATTAGGCGATACACAAAACCCTGATGCCAATGACCAGCATATTGTTAAATTGGTGGATTGGGTGCTGCAATTTGCCTTTGAACAAGGGGCGAGTGACATTCATCTTGAACCCAGAAAAGACAAAGGCAAGGTGCGTTTCCGTATTGATGGTGTATTGCATACCATTTACAACATGCCTGCCAATACGCTGACTGCGGTGATTTCCCGTATTAAAATTTTGGGTCGGATGAATGTGGCGGAAAAGCGTAAACCACAGGATGGACGTTTAAAGACACGGACACCGAAAGGTCAGGAAACCGAATTGCGTCTGTCTACATTGCCTACAGCATTCGGTGAAAAGCTGGTGATGCGTATTTTTGACCCAGAAGTGTTGGTACGCAGTTTTCAGCAGTTGGGTTTTGAGGGGCATCTCTTACAAAGTTGGCAACAACTGACCCAGCATAGTCACGGGATAATTCTGGTGACGGGGCCAACAGGTTCGGGTAAAACCACCACGCTCTATTCATCGCTTAAGCAATTGGCGACTGAACAGGTCAATGTCTGTACTATTGAAGACCCGATTGAAATGCTGGAACCCAGCTTTAACCAGATGCAGGTCAATCCCAATATTGAACTGGGTTTTGCCGATGGAGTGCGTGCCCTCATGCGTCAAGATCCTGACATTATTATGGTCGGGGAGATTCGTGACCATGATACTGCCAATATGGCAATTCAGGCGGCATTGACAGGGCATTTAGTGCTATCGACACTGCATACCAATGATGCACCATCCAGTTTGACCCGTTTACATGATCTGGGTGTACAGCCATTCCTGACCGCAGCGACCATTCTGGGTGTATTGGCACAGCGTCTGGTACGCCGCCTGTGTCCGCATTGCAAACAGCAAACCGCCATTAATGAGCAGGAATGGGAACACCTGACCTTTGACTATATGATGGATATGCCCACCACCATGTATAAGGCTGTGGGATGTGAAGTGTGTCGCCAAACGGGTTATAAAGGGCGTGTCGGGATTTATGAGTTCATGCCAGTCAGTCTGGAGTTAAAATCCATCATTGGTGGCAATGGCACACTGGATAATCTTAGGGCACAAGCCAAGAAAGAGGGTATTGAACCTTTGCGTATTGCAGGGGCGCGTAAGGTCATTGAGGGCGTGACCACATTGGAAGAAGTGCTTCGAGTGGTGCCATTAAGCTAACTTTTTTCATCGCCTAAGATTCACCTCATCTTGTTTTGTTTTAATGACTCCATCGAGATGATCAACAAAGATGAGGAAATTAAAATGAACGTATTTTCTAAAGTTGCTGTAATTGCGGGTTTGGTTGGTGCAACAACATTTGCGGTTGCGAATACGACGGCAGTCAATCAGCATGCATTGGCGCCTACACAAGTCACTACGGTGAAACAGGCATTGACCTTAAAGGATGATACGCCTGTTCAGCTTAAAGGTTATGTGGTCAAGGCAACGGGTGATGAGAAATATCAGTTTAGCGACCAGACAGGCAGTATCACGGTCGATATTGATGATGATTTATGGCAAGGACAGCCTGTTTCTGCCAAAACACCTGTAACCATTATCGGTGAAATCGACATCGACTATAAACCGACCAAACGTGTAGAAGTGGATGTAGATCAGGTGAAATTCTAATCACTGTAATATTATCAAAAAAACCACATGATGATCATGTGGTTTTTTGCATGTGATTTATTTGAAAGGCATGATGGATGTGGATGGATCAGATGAGAGGGTGGCTTTATGCGAATTTTATTGGCTGAGGATGATGCCTCTCAGGCAGAAAGTATCAAGGACTGGTTGGAACTGGATGGCTATAGCGTCGACTGGGTAGAACGGGGTGATCATGCGATACTGGCAGTTGAGCAGCATCAATATGATTGTATCCTGCTGGATCGGGGTTTGCCCAAGGCTTCGGGGGATGACATTCTAAAAAGCATTCGCCATCAAAATTCCAATACGCCCGTCATTTTTATTACCGCCAAAGATGCCATTCATGATCGGGTTGAGGGGCTGGATTTGGGTGCCAATGATTATCTGGTCAAACCGTTTAATCTGGAAGAATTGTCAGCACGGGTGCGCTCACAACTACGGCAACACCAGACTCAGGCAGGCCAATATTTGACTTTTGCCAATCTACAGCTTGATCCGCAAGCCAAGACCCTGAGGCGAGCGGGACAAGTCATCAACCTGACTGCAAAAGAATTTCAGATTTTACATAAATTAATGCAAAAACCAGAACATATCCTGACTCGTGAGCAACTGGAAGAATCACTGTATGCGTGGGGCGAGGAAATTGAGAGTAATGCCATCGAAGTGTATATCTACCAGATTCGCAAGAAAATTGGCGGGCAATATATCAAAACCATTCGTGGTTTAGGTTATCGGATGCATCAGGATTAAGCTTATGAAAGTGGTGTCGCTACAAAGCAGGCTGATTAAAACCTCACTGATCAGTTCCGTGATTGCGGGTTGTGTGGCATTGCTTTTATTTGTGGTGATTTCAAGCTATCAAACCATGCAGGTTCAAGATGAAATCATGGATGAGATTTCAGATATGTTGCTGATTGCTGATCTGACCTCGAGTTCGGGACAGCAGATTGATGAACTGAGTGACCAGTTTGATATCCAGTATCGCCTGAGCTACCAGCAACAGATTCTGACCCAGTCCGAGGATTTTCAGCTTGAGCAACAGTACTACACCTTAAATACAGATGGTGATCAGTATGGCTTTATCTGGCAGGAGCGGCAGCTCTGGCGTAGTTATCGAGCAGAAGATCACCATTCCCACATGCAGGTATTGATATTACAACCCTTGGGTGATCGCTTTAAAGAATTGATGCATAGCTTTGCTGGCTATTCTCTCATTCTGATCATGTTGTGGCTGATGCAGTGGATCATGCTGCATTTTCTGGTCAAACGACAGTTTAGGGCGATTCATCGATTATCCGATCAAATCTCAGAGAAAAACGCGGATGATCTAACGCCAATCCATTCCTTCAGCATTGAATTTAAAGAATTGCAGCCGATGCTGGGGCAGTTAAATCACTTGTTACAACGTCTGGATCAATCGCTAAAAGCCGAACAGCGTTTTACTGCGGATGCCTCGCATGAACTGCGTTCGCCCTTATCCGCGATTCAAATGCGCCTACAGCTCTTACAAAGAAAATATCCAGAGCGAGCGCAAGATTTTTCATCAATGCAACAGGACATCAGTCGAGGGATTCAAACGCTGGAAAATTTATTGCTATTGGCACGTTTAGACCCTGAACATGCTGAAAACTTGCCTAAGACACATTTTGCCTTGCACACAGTGATTGACGAGGCGATTCAGGCTCTAACACCCTTTATCAAGGAAAAAGCAATCCAGATTCAGCAGCAGATTCTAGTAGCAGAACAGGACAATAGGATTTTTGCCAATCAGCAACTGATTTTTACCTGTATCCGTAATGTGCTGGACAATGCCATACGCTATACGCCAGAAAAGGGTAGTGTCTATATCACCCTCGATAAGCAGGGACAGTATTTACAGCTTATCATTGAAAATGAGGGAGATGGTATTCATCCTGAAATCTTGCAGCATCTTGGAGAACGTTTCTATCGTGCGTTGGGAACCAAAACACAGGGATCAGGTTTAGGCTTATCCATTTGCAGGAAGATTATTGAACTACATCATGGACAGATTGAATTGCTACCATCCTCGTATGGCGGATTAAAAGTCGTGATCAGGTTGAGGTTGATTGCCTGAATTTTTATTTTGATTTTTAGGTGAATTAAAAAGCAGTACGCGCTGACATACTGCTATTTCCACGTTTATTATTATCCGATTATTATGATGTTACTTGGTTAAAATCAGGCGGTTGTTACGAGTGAGGCGTAGGCGATACTCTTCACCAGCGTGCATAATGCGAATTTCACGGCCTAAGGCAAATAGGTTGTTTGAATGCAACATTGGTAAGGATTGAGTTGCATCAGTGCTACGAGTAAATAGATTAAATGGTGCGTTCATTTATTATGCTCCGTGGTGTATTATCTAATGTTTTAAATGATAATCATTATCGAATAGACCTGTCAACGTAAATTTGAATAATTTACAAAATCATTTATAAGTTTTTTTCAGAACGATGTGCAAATTGATGAATGACAGGGATTTACTGTGTAGAGATGAGGGGTGTGGACTGTGATAGTAAAGAATGTCATTGATGTTGCGATTGCAATTTTATTGCATAAATCCAAGGTATTGGTGGGGTGGCGTCAGGCCAATCAACATCAGGGCAATAAGCATGAATTTCCTGGGGGCAAGGTTGAGCAGGGAGAAACGCCTGAGCAGGCCTGCCGCAGGGAAATTTATGAAGAGATTGGCATTGGTTTAAAGGACTGGCATGGTTTTGATGTGATTCGCCATGAATATGATGATGTGATTGTGAACTTGCATATCTTTCATGCCTATGTACCAGATGCGTTATTGGAACTGATTCACCAGCCTTGGGCTTGGTACAGTCGTGATCAACTGAAGGAATTAAATTTTCCTAAAGCCAATGATGTGATTCTGCAACGTTTGCTATGGCCTCATCTCATCAAGGTAAATGAACAGTTGGCTAAACTTCCACAGCAGGAAAGTCTATTTTATTGGCGGATATCAAATGAAAGTATTAATGCGATTGAGCAGCAGTTAGAAACACTCACTGATGAGCAATATCAAAAACTCATTATCAATTTTGACATCTGGAATCAGCTAGATTCCGTATTTCAGAAAAAAATTAATACCATTCACCTCAAACAATCACAACTGATGGGGTTAAAGAAAGGTGAATTAATTGTAGGCAAACGTTTTATTGCAGCGTGTCATGATGCAGTCTCATTGCAGCATGCACATCATATTGGCTGTGATGCGGTACTTTTAAGTCCTGTGAATATAACCGAGACCCATCCTGAAACAAAAGTGTTGGGATGGGACGGTTTTGCTGAACTCGCTGAAAAAAGTGATATTCCTGTTTTTGCTTTGGGTGGTGTTGTGCCTACAGATCTGGAACAAGCCCAGAAACATCATGCTTATGGGCTTGCGGGGATTCGCCAGTTTGAATCAATCCAGTAACAAGGCTCTAAAGTGACTGAATTGCTTTTTTCGCTTCCTGTGCCTTGACTGGATGATTGCGTGCTTCACTGGCACGAAGCACAATTGTCCAAAGCTGCTTTTTCATGGCATTGCTCTGTGCATAGCTTAAACCGCGGCGTGCCAAAGCCTCGGCATTGGCATACTCTTTTCGCTGGTTGGCGATCAGGCCCAGATATAAATAGGTTTCAGAAGCCTGGGGTGCAATCCGTTGGGCTTGAAGCGCATAACGTTCTGCTTCCGCAAGTTGCTGACTTTTATAAGCGGTCTGGGTTTTTTGCATCAGGGTTCTAAAGGCGGGGAGTTGAGCACCATCATTACTAAACTTCTGCTGCACCTTTTGTTTAGGTACCACAACCTGTGGGGTCACGGTTTGCCGCTTAATCTCTTTTTGGTCATACGGGATGACTTTTACACCAGAAGCAGGCGCAGTCACTTTTTTCTTCTGCGTATTCATGCCTGTTGGTGGATTGACAGGTTTAGTGGTCGTGACTTTTTCTGGGGTGGCGGTACAGCCAGCTAGTACAAGTACACCAATTGCGAAAGTTATTTTCTTGATCATGTCTAAATCCCTGTAGAAATTAATTTTCACCACTGTAGCTACCACTCGAAATGATGCGTGTTGGCGCATGATTTGATAAATCATTGTCCATCTGGTTTTCGCTTTCCCGAATATAGTTGTTTATGCCGTCATCATGGTCGTTTTCTGATGGACTTCCCTGAGGCATATAGGTTGGTTCAACTTCATAATGAGATTGACCGCAAACCGTTGCACGGCGAGGTACAGTTTGACGAAGCAATGGAATATACAATGCGCCATCACAGCCCTCGGCAGAAAGATCACCGCTGGCGCTATCAATCCACTGCCACTGAACGTTGTCGGTTTGACGAAGATTTACAGGTTCCTGACGAAGCTGTTTCATGACATTGGTCCAGACTGGCAATGCACCAGAAGAACCTGTCAGACCAGTCACCTTGTTGTCATCCAGCCCTAACCAGACCACAGCGACATGATTGCCAGAATAACCCGCGAACCATGAATCCCGTGTATCGTTGGTTGTCCCTGATTTTCCTGCAAGATTCAGTGATTCAGGCAGGCTGCCATAGGCAGAGCGACCTGTACCTGAACGCATGACTTGCTGTAAACCATAATTCAGGATGTAGGCGGCGGCAGGGTCAATGGTTTGCTGTACATTCAAACCATAACGCTCTAATAAATGCCCTTTTGCATCCACAACAGTACGGATAGAACGGGTCGGGTATTTAAAGCCACCTGTGGCGAAGTTTCCATAAACGCTCAGCACTTCCATTGGTGACATATTCACCGCACCCAGATAAATGGATGGGTAGGCTGGAATATCTGAACTTACCCCAAACTGTCTGAGCTTATTGGTAAATGTAGATAGGCCAAACTCGTTTGCTAAACGTACAGTAGAAAGGTTGTATGAATTTGCCAAAGCCTGCTGCATTGGAACCACACCATGCTCACCACCACTATAATTTTTAGGTGTCCAGTTTTTATCACCATCAATTGGAATACTGACGGCGGTATCTTCAATTGGGCTTGCCCATGTATAACGGCCTGACTCAAGTGCATTTAAATAAATGATCGGCTTTAATAAAGAACCTACCTGACGTTTAGCATCCACTGTACGGTTAAAACCTGTAAAGTCCTGAGTCGATCCCACAGCGGCAACCAGTTCACCATTGTCAGGATGAGCGACAACAATGGCACCCTGTAAGTTCTTTAAACGGGCAGGATTGGCGTTGGCCAGACGATCAACTGAATTTTTAAACGCATTTTGCACCTGAATCTGTGTGATTGG
>CAZKJI010000018.1:7062-25037 GCA_964553005.1 uncultured Acinetobacter sp.
CCAGACGATCAACTGAATTTTTAAACGCATTTTGCACCTGAATCTGTGTGATTGGGTCTAGTGTGGTAAAAATTCTTAAGCCCTGATTGGTAATGTCACTTTCCTGATATTCGGTGCGTAATTGACGGCGGACAATATCAAGAAAATCAGGGAATTTCGCAGGTCCTAAAGTTGGTTTGCTCACCACATTCAAAGGACGTGCAATTTCATCCTGATATTCAGCTTCACTTAAATAACCCATGACTTTCATGTTGTTCAGTACAACATTACGGCGTTTTTTTGCCCCTTCAGGATTACGCCAGGGATTATATAAAGAAGGGCCCTGTACCAAACCAACCAGATAAGCCTGCTGGGCAATATTCAGTTCACGTAATGGCAGGCCAAAATAGAACTGTGAAGCCAGACCATAGCCATTGATGGAATAATTACCATTTTGACCCAGATTGACTTCATTCAGATAGGTTTCAAGAATTTCATCCTTGCTGTAATGCAGTTCAATCAATAACGCCATCAGCGCTTCATTGACTTTACGTTTCAGAGTTTTTTCAGGAGAAAGATAAAAGTTTTTCACCAACTGCTGTGTGAGGGTTGATCCACCTTGACGTTTACCACCTGTAACATTGCTGACCAGAGCACGGGCAGTGCCACGAACTGAAATACCATGATGGTGATAGAAGTTGCGGTCCTCAGTTGAAATCAAAGCTTCAATCAGCGTTTTCGGTACTTTGTCCAGTTTAATGAGTACGCGGTCTTCATTATGCTGTGGATAAATACCACCGATCAATAAAGGTTCTAGTCGCGCAATACCTGTGCTGGAAGGTTTAGTGGAACGGATTTCACCAACCTGCCCATTTATGAAACCAATTTCAAGCACCTGCTCAGGTTCATTGCTGTCACCGTAGTCAAAACCACGCGTATGAACATACATCTGGTTGCCCTGAGTGACATAGCTACCTGATTTTTCATAGTTTGCAGTATTTTTATAACCCAGTAGCTTCAGTTCCTGAATGAAGTTTTCCTGAGTGATTGGCGCATTTGCATAGATTTCCAATGGACGGGCAAATACCTTAGCTGGAATGTCCCATCGTTGGCCTTCAAACTTATTGCGGATAATATTATCCAGACGGATCAGATAGATACTAAAGGCAATAAAAACACCAATCACTAAAATGGAAAAAATTAGCGCCAGAAAACCGATACCACGTTCACACTTCATAGATTTGCGTTAAAATCAAAACAATGGGACTAATGATGCGATAGCTTATGCGCAATTTGCAATCGTAAAACTGTGAATAAATAGCAACATGCAATAAAAACTTTAAGAATGTGTTGACATTAACTGAATAAAAAAACAACGAATAGACATTTTTATACTTTTTAATCAATCGTCAATGAAATCCTGATAGTTAATGATATGATAGTCAGGAAGCGCAACGGAGCTGAATTATTCGTGCAAATTTCACATAAATCCTTTCGAAATATTGGTTTGATTGGGCGACCAGATAAAGATTCTGTAGTAGAAACCTTATGTTTGATTCATGATCATTTGATCACTCTGGGTTTGAATCCCGTTTTTGATCAGGAAACAGCGAAACTCGTACCTTATAGTCATGGACAGACTGTCAGCCGCAATCTGTTGGGCGAAGTGGTGGATTTAGTGATTGTGGTGGGCGGTGATGGTTCACTACTCCATGCAGCACGTGCCCTGGTGCGATACAATACCCCTGTGATTGGTATTAACCGTGGGCGGCTGGGCTTTTTAACCGACATTAAACCTGCTGAGGCAATCTTTAAGCTGGATCAGGTGTTGCAGGGACATTTTCAACTGGATCGCCGTTTCCTGCTGGAAATGGAAATTCGATCCAATGGTGAAACCATTTATGATGCAATTGCATTAAATGATGTAGTGCTGCATTCTGGGCGATCAGTCCACATGATTGACTTCGAACTCAGTATTGATGGGCAATATGTCTATCGCCAGCACAGCGATGGTTTAATTGTTTCCACACCAACGGGTTCGACAGCATATGCATTGTCTGGCGGCGGGCCTATTTTGCATCCAAGTATGGATGCGATTGCACTGGTGCCCATGCATCCACACACCTTGTCTTCTCGTCCAATTGTGGTGGGTGGCCAGAGTGAGATCAAAATTACCATTCGTGAAAATCGAGTTTTACCGATGGTGAGTGCCGATGGACAACATAGTGTTGCATTAAATGTGGGAGACACTGTGCATATTCGCAAACATCCGTTTAAACTAAGCTTATTACATCCACCTGGTTATGATTTCTATATGGCTTGTCGTACTAAACTGGGCTGGAATCAAGATTTTGAATCTTTTCAACAGGATGACTCATGAATATTGAACAAATGCTCGCCGTTTTAAATCCTGAAATTGTTGAGCGTCTAAAAACCGCAGTTGAAATTGGCAAATGGCCAAATGGTATTGCCTTGACCAAAGAACAACGGGAAACTTGTATGCAGGCTGTATATGCATGGGAAATGAAGCATTTACCAGAAGAACAGCGTAGCGGTTATATTGATCGTGGTACAAAAAAAGAGGGTGAGGAGTGTGATGATGATCATCACAAACATGAACCTGAATTTAAACCGATACGGTTTGTTTAACAATTTGTTAAAATGATCTCATGTTAGATAAGATGAGATCATTTTAGATAATTCATTGATACCTAATAAGTCACTCCTAAAAAGTAAACAAGTATTTATTTCCAAAACCCCTTGAGATACCATTTACCCATTGTACAATCTCATTCGTAGGCATCCATTTAAATTCACGCCATTGATATTTCATTGATCGCCATAACATTTCTATACGATTTAGTTCAGGGCTATAAGGTGGAAGAAAATATAGCCTCACATTGAAATCTTGTTCCAGTAAATCACGCCATGCCTGCATTTTTTGCTTTTATACATAAGTCCTAAGCTCATATTCCACGGAAGTCAAATACTCAGTCCAACAATAATCATATGGATTGGAATTTATATAAAATTAGGCACTTAGTGGAAAATACTTTTGCAAGATTGAAGCAATTTAGAGGAATAGCAATTCGATATGACAAGCTAAAACGTAATTATGAAAATGCGGTTGCTTTAGCTTGCATATCTATTTGGTTGCCATTATGAAATGTCAACAGACCCTAAAAGGAAGTATTAACGTATCTTTGCCAGGAAACGACTTAAACGGTTAATTGCCTCACGCAGTTCATTTTCGGCAGGTAGGAACACCACACGGAAATGGTCTGGGGTTGGCCAGTTAAAGCCTGTACCCTGAACCAGTAAAACCTTTTCGGCCTTTAATAAATCCAGCATGAATTTTTCGTCATCTTCAACTGGGTAAATTTCTGGGTCAAGTTTAGGAAAACAGTACATGGCACCCTCTGGCTTAACACAACTGACACCAGGAATTTCATTTAGCATTTCCCATGCAATATTACGCTGTTCATATAAGCGCCCACCTGGACGGATCAGGTCATTAATGGACTGATAACCTCCCAACGCGGTTTGAATGGCATATTGCGCCTGATGGTTGGCACATAGACGCATCGAAGCCAGCATGTCCAGACCCTCGATATAGTCCGCCGCACGCGCCTTGTCACCTGTAATCGCCATCCATCCAGCACGATAACCTGCAATACGATATGCCTTTGATAAACCGTTAAAAGATATACAAAGCTGATCACCAGAAAGGGCAGCAACAGCCACATGTTCAATACCGTCATAAACGATTTTGTCGTAGATTTCATCTGCAAACAAAATTAAGTCATGCTTTTTAGCTAAAGCAACAATTTGCTCCAATACATGACGTGGGTAAACAGAACCTGTTGGGTTGTTGGGATTGATAATAACAATACCACGCGTATTTGCTGTGATTTTGCTTTCCATATCCGCAAGATCAGGATACCAATAGTTTTCTTCATCACATTTATAATGAACAGCTTTACCACCAGAGAGATTGACTGCTGCCGTCCATAATGGATAGTCAGGCATAGGAACGAGCATTTCATCGCCATCGTTCAATAAACCTTGCATTGCCATCACAATCAGTTCAGACACGCCATTTCCGACATACACATCATTAACGTGCATATCAAAAACGCCTTTTTGCTGATAATACTGGCAAATGGCTTTACGCGCAGGGAAAATCCCTTTGGAGTCTGTATAACCAATCGCATTCGGTAGGTTTAATGCAACATCATTGATAATTTCTTGTGGAGCTTCAAAACCAAAAGGTGCAGGGTTGCCGATATTGAGCTTAATGATTTTGTGTCCTTGCTCCTCCATTTCATTGGCGGCGCGTAATACTGGTCCACGAATGTCGTAGCAAACATGCTCAAGTTTCGATGATTTCTTAATTTCACGATTTGATTGAGCAGAGTGGGATGTAACAGTATTTTTAGACATAGCTGGATTCACTTTTGCATATCGGTATAAATAACTTTTAAAGGTTTCGACACTTACCAAATCTAGATCATGTTGATCTCTCAGTAATTCAACAATTTTTTCATAGGTAAAACCTGATTGTTGATACTGTTTGATTGTTGGTAAGAGTTTTTGAAAAACCACACTTTTTTTCTGAGACATTTTTTGTCCTATACAACCGTGCCAAACAAGAATAACACTATCTTTGCTTACGAGAAAGATAGTTTTGTTAAAATTTGCTTACCTTTAAATTTAAAATTGCTTTCTTTTTGCTATTAAAAATTAATGCTTAAATTTCACTAAATTGTACGTTATGAGACTAGAGTTTTTGTTATGAATGGCGTAAATATAAAACCTGATCATCGAGATATTTTTAACATCAGAATAAAAGGTGTAGGTTATGGGAAAAGTCAATAAAACAGAGCGGGAATGGCAAAGAGAACTATCACCAGAAGAATATCGTATTACTCGTCAGAAAGGCACAGAACCAGCATTTACAGGGCAATATTGGAATAACAAACAGCATGGTATTTATGTCTGCCGATGTTGTGGTGCAGAACTCTTTTCATCTGAAACGAAATACGATAGCGGTTGTGGATGGCCAAGTTTTTATAGACCTATTGATGGTGTTGCAATAGAAGAACATGAAGATTTATCGCATGGTATGGTCAGAACGGAAATTGTTTGCCATGATTGTGACGCGCATTTGGGGCATGTATTTGAGGATGGTCCCCAGCCGACTGGATTGCGCTATTGCGTTAATTCGGCATCACTACAACTTAAAACACAAGAAAAGAATGACGAGGAAACTTATCCATGAGTAACATTTATCAGTTTGAAGCTGAATTGTTAGAGGGAGATATAAAGGCGCTCGCCGACTATAAAGGAAAGGTCATGCTGATTGTAAACACTGCAAGCAAGTGTGGTTTTACCCCACAGTTTGCAGGGCTTGAAAAACTCTATGAAAAATATAAACCACAGGGTCTGGAAATTTTGGGGTTTCCATGTAACCAGTTTGGTGGGCAAGACCCAGGAACAAATAAGGAAATAGGTGTTTTTTGTCAGCGTAATTACGGCGTTAAATTTCCAATGTTTGCAAAAGTGGATGTAAAAGGTCCAGAAGCGCATGTAATTTTTCGTTTTTTAACCCGTGAAGCAAAGGGAGTTTTGGGAAGTCAGAATATTAAATGGAATTTCACCAAATTTTTGGTTGGGCGCAATGGTGAGGTTTTAGGACGTTACGCACCGACCACCAAGCCTGAAGCTTTGGAAGCAGATATTGAGAAAGCATTAGCAAGCAAATAAGAAACAATGAAAAATGGGCGGTTTATTAACCGCCCATTTTTTATAGATATTTTTATTCAACTGTTTTAGATTTTCTCAACCCATGAAGCTTGCGGTTAATATCATCAATAAAGGTATAGACCACAGGAATCACCAATAAAGACAGGAATGTACTGGTAATCAATCCACCAATCACCGAAATTGCCATTGGTGCACGGAAACTTGGGTCTGTTCCAATCCCTAATGCGATCGGCAACATCCCAGCACCCATTGCCAATGTGGTCATGATAATCGGGCGGGCACGTTTATGACAGGCATCAAGCAGGGCATTGAAACGCGAATAGTCTCGCTCTTTACGCGCAATAATGGCGTAATCGACCAAGAGAATTGAGTTCTTACTTGCGATACCCATTAGCATGATCAAACCGATTAAGCTTGGCATTGAAAAGCTACTTTTTGCTAAGAGCAATAGCACGAAAGCACCACCCAAAGACAGTGGCAATGCAACCAAGATGGTGATCGGTTGTAAAAAGTCCTTAAATAAAAGAACCAGCACCACATAAATGCACAGTACACCTGTCAGCATGGCCAAGCCAAAGCTTGAGAATAGTTCCTGCATCACCTCAGCATCACCAATATTGGTACGTTTTACAGTAGGTGGCAGGTTTTTCATCGTCGATAATTGATCGACTTTTGCTGCCACATCACCCAGAGGCTGGTTGTTGAGTTCAATAGTAAAGTTGATATTGCGCAGACGGTTGAAACGGTCAATCTGTGATGGCCCACTTTCAATATTCACATCGGCAATCGTCCCCAGCATGACAGGACCATGACTACCCTTGATCATGAGGCGTTTAATCAATTCCTGATCCTGACGGGCGGCAAGAGGCAGCTTAATCACCACAGGCACCTGACGCTGTGAAAGGTTGAGTTTTGCCAGATTCTGGTCAAAGTCACCCGCAGTTGCGACCCGTAATGTTTCAGCAATATCGTAAGTAGTCACACCCAAATCTGCGGCTTTGGCAAAATCAGGACGAATTACCAGTTCAGGGCGAATTAAAGCCGCGCTTGAAGTAATACTCCCAATATTTGGAATAGTGCGTAATTCTCGTTCAAGCTTACGTGCTGTAGACATTAAAGCTTCAGGATCATCACCTGAAAGAGCAAGTTGGTACTGGCTATTATTTCCAGCTAAACCCACTTGTATTCGAGCACCCGGCAATGGAGCTAAACGCTGACGAATCTGATTTTCAATCTCTTGTAAACTTGCACTACGATCAGAACGTCCAGTAATCTGAATGGTTAAGGTTGCTTTTCTTGGTTCGCTTGAAGCGCCACCTGAAAAAGGATCTGTTCCAGCTGCACCACCACCAATCGTTGTGTATATACTCTTGATTTCAGGATGATCTTTAATCAGATTGCGTGCGTATTCTGCTGTTTTTAAGGTATCAACAAATTGCGAACCAGGTGCAAGCTCTAAACGAACTTGAGTCTGTCCTGTATCAGGTGGTGGAACGAAACCTGTTGGCAGTAAAGGAATCAGCATCACTGAGCCAACGAAAAAGGCAATTGCCCCAAATAACGTGACCCAACGATGATTTAAACACCATGTGACTAAACGCATATAGCCACGCATGACACGTCCATCGTTAGCGCGATCTTTAGCTAATTTTGTTGTACCATGATCTAGTTTTGCTTGCGTATCTAAAGTTTCATCTTGCTTTTCAACTTGACCTATCCATGGTTTTAAAATGTAAGCAGACATCATTGGTGTAAGCAGGCGTGCAACTAATAGAGAAGCAAAAATTGCCAATGCAGCAGTCCAACCGAATTGAACAAAGAACTTACCTGCAATTCCACTCATAAACGCTGTTGGTAAAAATACTGCAATTAACGTGAACGTGGTTGCAATGACTGCTAGACCAATTTCATCCGCTGCTTCCATTGCTGCTTCATACGGGGTTTTTCCCATTCGCAGATGCCGAATAATATTTTCAATTTCTACAATTGCATCATCCACCAGAATCCCGACCACCAGCGACATTGCCAGCAAGGTAACGGTATTGAGGGTGAAACCAAAAAAGTACATCCCAATCAGGGCGGGTAATATAGACAGTGGTAGGGCAGTTGCAGCGATGATTGTTGCACGCCAATCACGTAAAAATAGCCAAACCACCAAGATTGCTAAAATTGCCCCTTCATAAAGAAGCGACATTGAACCTTTATAGTTATCTGCAACTGGTTTAACAAAGTTAAATGCTTCGGTGATTTTAATGTCTGGATGTGCAGCCTTGAGTTTATCCAGTGCTTCAATTACACCTTTCTCAACATCAACCTCACTGGCACCTTTGCTGCGAGTAATTTCAAAACCAATGACAGGTTGTCCATTCAATAGCGCAGCAGAACGGCGTTCGGCAATACCATCATGAATAGTTGCGACCTGATCAAGACGGATATGACGGCCATCACTGAGTGCAATATCCATTGCCCCAATTTCTTCGGCTGTTTTTACCGTTGCAATGGTGCGAATGGACTGTTCACTGCCGCCAATTTTGGTTTGACCGCCAGATGCATCTTGCTGGATCAAGCGTAATTGACGGGTAATATCTGTAGCAGTTGCATTTAATGCCAATAATTTTTCAGGGTCAAGCTCAACCTGAACCTGACGAGTCACACCGCCCACACGGGCGACTGCACCTACACCTTTAACCTGTAGCATGGCGCGGGCAATATCATAGTCCACAAACCATGACAGTGCCTCTTCATCCATTTTGGGAGACTGGATGGTATAGGTCAGAATAGGTGAGCCTGACAGGTTGATTTTACTGACAATTGGGTCACGTAAATCGGCAGGCAAGTCTGAACGCACCTGAGAAACCGCGTTACGAACGTCATCCACAGCCTCTTGCAACGGTTTTTCCAGTTGAAATTCTGCTGTAACCGTAACAACACCATCTTGAATATTGGTGTATTGATTTCTCAAACCTTGCAGGGTGGCAATCGAGTTTTCAATTTTACGGGCAACTTCAGTTTCCAGCTGTGGTGGTGCAGCACCTGGCAGGGCTGCGGTCACAGTCACCATTGGCAATTCAATATCGGGGAATTGCTGGATTTTCATCCATTTAAAACACATTAAACCCGTCAATCCCAGCATAATAAACAATAAAATGGCTGGAATGGGATTGCGGATTGACCAGGCAGAGAAATTCATTTTATTTCTCCTGTGTATTCACAAGTTGTTTGGTCAGTGGGGTATCAGGTATGTCTTTGGCAACAGTAACTAAATCTCCATCAGTTAAGAAACCTGTTCCAGAAGAAACCAATTTTACTTGTGTTGGTAAATCCATGATTTCTACACGATCACCTAGACGGCGACCTACAGTGACTTTTTGCTGTGTTACACGATTATTTTGATCAACAATAAAAACATAAGAAAAACCATCCCGCAGTAATAAGGCCGTTTGTGGAATGGTTAATGCTGGTTTCTCACCTAAATCAAATTCACCTTTCACAAACATGCCCATCCGAACAGCTTGAGTCGTTGGAATATCGACATAAACCAGACCGTAACGAGTTTGTGGGTCAATCACAGGTGCTATCATTCGAACCTTGCCTGTAACTGTCGCTTGGGCAGAATCAGGTGAAATGATGCGTGCAGTCATCCCTTGTTTAAGTTTATATAAATCAGAAGAAGTAACTTCGGCACGCCATTCGAGTCGATGGTCTCGAATCAAACGGAATAATTCTTGCCCTGTTTGTGCTAGAGATCCAACCGTGGCAGTTCGTGCTGAAATAACACCATTATCAGGTGAAACTACTTGAGTTTGAGCTAAGCGTAATTGATTACTTTTAATTTGAGCTTTAGCTGCATCAAGACGAGCTTGTGCAGTCGCTTGTGAGGTTTGATATTGCGTGGATTCTTGAGCAGAAATTGCACCCGTATTTTTAAGCTGTTGAATACGTTTGTTATTGCTAATCGCATCAGCTAAAACAGCTTGCGCTTCAGCATAACTTGCTTGAGCTGCTGCGAGGTCAGCACGTATTGTTTCATTATTGATTTCAGCTAAAACTTGACCGCGTTTCACCTCATCACCGACATTGACATTAACGCGAGTAAGCCGTTGACCTGATAGCTCGCTCCCAATGACAACTTCTTGCCATGCCGCAATGTTTCCATTTGCAGTAAAGCTTTGTTTCCAATTTTGCTGTTCAGGTTGAACAACCGTCACCGTCAGGGCTGCTTTTTGCTCTGCTGAATTTGCCCCTTTGCGCTTTTCCATATTTGCTGAGTTTTTGGCTTTGTTTGTTTGCCAAAACATGATTGCAATAATTAAAAAAACAACAATGATCGCTAAAATAAACCAAATTTTTTTCTTAGTTTTCTGGGGAGTTTGAGAAGCCATCTTTCCATAATCGCCAAATATTGATAGCCTAAGTATAGACGAAGATTTCAACAGATGGTCAATAGTAAACTGACAGATGAAAAAATTAATAAAGGGCGAGTTTCAACACAATCTAATAGGATGCGGCTTATAAAGTGATCACTCGCTATAATTTCAGATTGCTATAAAGGAAGTAAGTGATTAGTCACTACGCTTTTCATTACAATCGTTGAAGTAAGGCGCTGTACATTCGGTAAAGCAGACAGACTGTCGTCATAAAGTTTTTGAAAACTTGCCAGATCTTTGGTCACCACATGCAACAAATAATCAGGATTGCCAAACAGTCGCTGTGCTTGAATCACATTGGTAATTTCACTGACCTTTTCTTCAAAGCTAGACAAAGCCCGCTTATCACCATCTTTTAAAGTCACAAAAATAATTGCCGCAAAATTAAAGCCAATTTGAGATGCTTCAAGATCGGCATGATAACCCTTAATGACCCCAGATTCTTCTAAAGCTTTCACTCGGCGATGACAAGGGGATAGACTTAAACCTATTCTTTCAGCCAATTCGGTGATAGATAATCGCCCATTTGCCTGTAGTTCAGCAATAATTTTCTTATCAATACGATTCATTTGGAATAATCTACCTTTTAGTTTTGAAAACAAGCAAACATTTGGAATAATATTTTAAGCATTAAAGTCTATTCTCTCAATTCTATTTTCACCAAATGGTGAAAAATAACAATGATGAAGAGTAGGTGTCTGATATGGATCTAAGTGTAATTTTTGCTTTTTGGTGTGTTTCAATTTTATTTGTTTTAACACCGGGCGCAGATTGGGCTTATGCGATTCTAGCTGGCATAAAGGGGAAGTTTATTATTACAGCTGTTTCAGGGCTTGTACTGGGGCATTTTTTAGCGATTTTGTGTGTTGCAGCTGGCGTGGGCACTTTAGTTAGTCATTATCCAATTTTATTGACATCTTTAACGATTGTTGGGGCATGTTATTTATTGTGGATGGGAATAAGCTTGTTGATTCGACCAGCTACCATCTCAAGTACTGAACAGCAGATATCTGCGTTTGATTCAGCAAAGTCTTGGTTCGTTAAAGGTGTGGGAATTAGTGGGTTAAATCCAAAAGTTTTATTGCTCTTTTTTGCACTATTACCGCCATTTATTCACCCAAATTTGCAGTTTTCAGCTACAGCTCAGATCCTTTCTTTAGGTATTATTCATCTAATTAGTTGCGCGATTGTTTATGTATTGGTTGGAATCGCAGCGAAGAAATTATTAAGTACACGACCTCAAGCTGTAAAAATAGTCAGTCGTATTTCGGGGAGCTTAATGATTTTGATTGCCACCATATTGATGATTGGACAGCTTTCATAAGTTGCTGAAGAATCCATGCTTTGACATAGATTCTTCAGCTATTTCATGGATTAAAGAATTGCTTTTAGTCGTTTTACCACTTCTTCACACTGTGCTAAATCTGCGACGAGTGCCATCCGAACATGTCCTTCGCCCGGATTACCTTGTTCGGTATCACGAGATAAATATCGACCTGGTAACACCTTAATATGGGCTTTTTCCATCAACATTTTCGCAAAAGTTTCATCATTATCAACTTTTAACCAATAATAAAAACCTGCATCAGGTTTTTGTAACGGTAGTAAATGTCCTAATTCTGTTTGGAATAAATCAAATTTAGCACGGTATTGTTGACGATTTTCTTCTACATGTGCCTCATCATTCCATGCCGCAATCGAAGCCAATTGATGTTGAACAGGCATTGCAGCGCCGTGATAGGTACGATATTGCAAATAAGGTTTTAATAATGCTGCATCACCCGCAACAAAACCCGAACGCATACCCGGGAGATTTGAACGTTTAGAAAGGGAATGGAACACGATACAATTTTTATAATCATCACGCCCTATTTCAGCACAAACTTCTAAAAGCCCAATCGGTGCTTCATCAAACCATAACTCTGAATAACATTCATCAGAAGCAATCACAAAACCATATTGATCAGAAAGTGCAATCAACTTTTTGAATTGCTCTTTTGAAAGTACAGTACCTGTTGGATTACCCGGTGTGCAAACGAATAATAATGCTGTGTTTTCCCATACTTCTGTAGGAACGGCATCAAAGTCGCCTAAATAACCATTTTCCTCGGTGCAGTTGATAAAGTAAGGCTTTGCACCTGCCAATAATGCAGCACCTTCATAAATTTGATAGAACGGATTTGGCATCACGATGTACGGTGCATCTTCGCGTTTAATTAAGGCTTGCACAAAAGAAAAGATACCTTCACGTGTACCAGAAACAGGCAAAATATGTTCTTCTGCACTAATATAGTTCAGTTTGAAACGATTGCTCAGCCATTGTGCAATACTTTGGCGCAGTTCAGGTTGCCCTTTACTATTAGGATAAGTCGACAAATGTGCAAAATTATCAATGATTGCTTGTTTAACGAACTCTGGTGCAGGATGTTTAGGTTCACCAATTGACAGTGGAATCAACGGTAAATCGGCAGGTTGTAGCCCTTTAAAAAGCTGGTTTAACTTTTCAAAAGGATAAGGATGCAATAAAGATAAACTTGAGTTCATTGAAACAATTACCAAACTGTAGGGGCGTATTGCCTACGCCCAATGTATTGATGAAAATTGGAATTACGATGGGTTAAAAACCTGATTTGACACTTCATCCAAAGACGCTTTTAGCGTTTCCGCAAAAGCCTGGACTTCTTCATCTGTAAGCAATACGCCATTTTTCTTGGTCACAAAGAAAATATCCTCGGCACGTTCACCCAATGTTGCAATTTTTGCAGAGTGAATGTCCAGACCTTGCAGCATAAACAGGGCACCAATTCGTGCCAGTAAGCCTGGTTGATCCAGTGTCGAGATTTCAACCATATGTTGCTGTAAAGTTGGGTTGAGTACGATATCCACGGTATTTTGCACATCGAAATGACGTAAATGGCGTGGAATACGGCGTTGCATAATACCTGGGTATTGATCTGAATGGCTGAGCGCATCTACAAGTGCAGCTTTGACTTTGCGTTCACGCTCTGGATCGGTCAGCAATGTGCCAAAACGATCAAGAACTAAGTAGGTGTCTAAACTAAATGAGGTGCTTGCAGTAATAATTCTTGCATCTTGAACGTCAAGATTCATGCGGTCTAAGACAGCAACCGTTGTTGCAAATAAGTTCGGTTGATCACGGGTATAAATAAAGATTTGAACGGCGTCATCCGCAGCATTTCGATGTGCGCGTAATAAAACCAAAGGCTCTGGGTTATCTCCATGCTGTAAAATCGCTTGAGTATGCCATGCAATTTCATTGGCTGATTCTTTAACGAAATATTCATCACCGAGTTCTTGCCAAACTTTTTCGACTTCGGCGAGAGAGAAGTCATTGACCAATAATTCACTGGCAGCAAATTTGGTGTCTTCAATCAACATTTGATAGTCAACAGGACGACCTAAGCCTGAACGAATGACATCTCGCGCATAGGTATACAACTGGCGCATAAGGGAAGCACGCCATGTATTCCAAAGTTTAGGATTCGTGGCATTAATATCAGCGACCGTTAAAGTGTATAGATAGTTTAAATGTTCCATATCACCGACTTTTTCGGCAAACTCTTTCACTTCATCTGGATCAGAAATATCTTTTTTCTGTGCAGTAAGGGACATGAGTAGATGATTGTTAATCAACCATGCTACAAGTTTACATTCACGTTCAGTAAAACCATGCGTGCGACAGAACTCGATGGCATCTAATGCCCCTAATTCACTATGATCGCCGCCACGACCTTTCGCAATATCATGGAAAATTGCCGCCATATAGACAATGTCGTGACGCGCAATACGTTGGAATACTGAACTCACCACAGGGAATTCTTTAGCGAATTCAGGTTCTTTAAAGCGACTTAAGTTTCTGAGTAATAATAAGGTGTGTGCATCTACCGTGTAGATATGGAACAGATCGTACTGCATTAATCCTGTAATCTGTCCAAACGAAGGAATGTAGTTCCCTAGTACGCCATAACGTTTCATCGCCACCATCGTGTCATATAAGTGCGGTGAGCGAATAATTGACATGAATAATGCTTGATGTTCTGGATTGTCCCTGAAACGTTGATCAATTCGTTTTGCTGCGAGCACAAGAAGACGCAAGGTACGAGCACGAATGCCTGTAATTTCTGGTCGATTAGCTAACAGATAGAATAGTTCTAAAATTGCACTCGGTTCTTCAGAAAATACTTTGTGATGCTGAACAGCGAGTTTACCGTCTACAATTTTAAAGCGGTCATTAATGTCGATAATTTGGCGTTCATAATCTGGCAGACGAGGGGTAATGACTGATTCATTGAAGTAAGCAAGTAACATCTCATTCAGCGTTGAAACTTGTTGCGCTGTTCGATAATAACGCTTCATGAATTGTTCAACTGCAAAGTTCACAGGTTGACCTTCTTCGCGGACATAACCAAATTTTGCTGCTATATCTCTTTGATATTCAAATAATAAGCGGTTTTCATCTCGTTTTGCCAAGCGATGTAAATGGGTACGAATTTCCCATAGGAAACTTTCCGCTTCCTCAAGTACAGCAAGCTCAAATTCAGTGATAAAACCTAAATGTACAAGGTCATAGATACGGTTGACGCGGAAGTGGCGTTTAGCAATCCAGCCAATCTGGTTGATGTCACGAATACCGCCAGGTGCATTTTTGATATCTGGTTCTAAATTGCTTTCAGTATTATTGTGTTGAGCGTAGCGCTTGGTCTGTTCCGCCATTTTGGCATCATAGAACGTTTTATCTGTCCATGTTTGGGCGACAATACGACGTGGCCATTTAGCCAGTTGTTCATTGCCTGAAATTAAACGTGCTTCGATTAAAGTTGAAGCAACAGTTAAATCATTTGCTGCTTGTTCAACACAGTTTTGAATCGTACGAACGCTAATTCCAGGTTTAAAATTACCAACATCCCATAAGGATGAAATAAAAGTTGAGATCAGTTTTTCTTGTTCTTCGCTGATTTCATCTTCAGATAAAATCATGATGTCAGTATCGGAATATGGCAGCATTTCGCGACGACCATATCCTCCGACCGCAAATAAACCTAATTCAGTTTTATTTAATTCAGCATGATTCCATAAAAAGACCAAGGCTTCATCAATCGAGTTTGAACGAGCCTTAATCACTTCACGAATAGCTTGCCCATTTTCATAACTCTCTTGTAATTGCTTTTCTACATCTGTTCGCCATTGATTAATGGCTTTAATATCATGATGACTGGTGACATAGTTCAGCAAAGGAGATGTATTGATCATGAAAATGGGTCTACTCAATTTAAGTTAAGAGTTTGTGTGTACGCTCACTTGGTCAGCAGCTTGTTGCGCTAATTCACGTGCTTGGTCTGTTGTTTCAGCGCGTGCTGTTGCAACTCCCATACGGCGACGTTTAAAACCTTCAGGTTTACCAAATAAACGTAAGTCAGTATTCGGATTGGCTAAAGCAAGATTCAAGCCATCAAAGCTGAGGTCGTTCGCATCCACACCTGCATAAATCACGGCACTTGCAGCAGTACTATGGCGAGCTGTATTAACAGGTAAACCTAAAATAGCACGCGCATGCAATTCAAATTCGCTTTGGAATTGAGAAGCTAAAGTTACGAGACCCGTATCATGTGGGCGAGGGGAAACTTCGCTGAACCAAACTTTATCGCCTTTGATAAATAGTTCTACCCCAAAGATACCACAGCCACCTAATGCAGTTGTTGCTTTGTGTGCGATACGTTTAGCTTCTTGTAAGGCAGCAGCAGTCATTGGTTGAGGTTGCCAGCTTTCGACATAGTCACCCGCATCTTGACGGTGTCCAATCGGATCACAGAAATGGGTTTCGATTTCGCCAGTCTTAGGATTTTTTGCACGAACTGTTAATAAGGTGATTTCAAAATCAAAATCAATTTGTGATTCAATAATCACTGTACCCTGATTGACGCGACCGCCTTGCATCGCATATTCCCAAGCCGCATCAACCTCATCAAAGCTTTTAACACGGGACTGACCCTTGCCAGAAGAGGACATGACGGGTTTAACAAAGTTTGGATAACCAATGTCGTCACAGGCTGCACGGAAGCTTTCCAATGTGCTGGCAAAACGATAGGCTGAGGTTGGCAAGCCCAGTTCTTCCGCAGCCAAACGGCGAATGCCTTCACGGTTCATGGTCAGGTTGACGGCTTTTGCCGATGGAATCACGGTTGCAGTTTGGCTTTGCTCGATTTCAAGCAAAACCTCAGTCGCAATTGCCTCAATTTCAGGAACAATTAAATTTGGTTTAATTTTTTCAATCAGTTGTTTTAATTCAGTTGGATCTGCCATATTCAGAGTATAGGAATAATGCGCAACCTGCATGGCAGGCGCATGGTCATAACGATCAGCCGCATGAACTTCGACACCCAGGCGTTGTAAAGAAATGACCACTTCTTTACCTAACTCTCCAGAACCTAACAGTAAAACCTTAAATGCAGAAGATTGAAGTGGAGTTCCAAGAGTAACGCTCATGCGAATAATCCTATCCTGATAAATTTGTGTTTAAGCATAGCAGAACTTGCTGCTGAATTAAGCTTAAATTGACACAAAAAATGGTTTTTGTTAGACAAAAATCCTGCCTTGTATTGTTTTCGCTTATTCAGATATTGACCTGATAGTTCAGCCCCAATTCATCCGCATTTTTACCCCGTATTCCCCAGTTACATTTCGGTGTTTCAAAAATTGTGATTTCAATATCCTGAGCTGAAATGCCACATTGTTGTTGAATATTGGCAAAGATTGCCTGCACAAAACGCTTTTTAGTTTCTATGCTTCGTCCCTCAAACATGGAAATTTCGATAATAATGTAGCTGTCACTACGGTCATCTGGATAGATAAAATCATCTTGTTCCAGGGCAATAAAACGCTGAAACTTCTTTTCCGCAGGATAACTCAGGCTTTCAACCAAAGCCTGATGGATGGCCTGGGAAAGCTGATCCCTAAATTGATCTATTGTTTTGCGATGCGCATAGACTTTTATTTGTGACATGAGTGGTTTTTATCCATGATAAATAAGTAACAACGATTGAGAATTATTCCCAGATTGACTAGCATAATGCCGAAATGTTTGATTGGCGACTTGATATGTCTAATCCAAAAACTCGTGTGGCAGTAATTGTACTGTGTAGCACCTTTTTATTGACTGCATGTGGGCAGGGAGACAATCAACCTGAAAAAAAAGTTGAAATCAAACCTGCGCCAAAATTAAACAATGATGCAACCACTTATGCAAATGCGGCGTGGACATTGATTAATGAAATTGACCCAATTGTCTATAATAAACAAGTCTCTGAAATTGAGGAAAAAGTCAGAAAGCCTTTACGCCAGCTCAGCACGGATTGGCGGATCAATGTCAAAATGACCGACTCTGTGACAGAAGGCAAATATGCACTTTGCCGTAAGGCACTGACTAGTCTGGATACTTGGGCGCGAGATATAAAAGATCGTTCATCTAGCTCTGCGCAGAAGCAGGCAGACTATGAACGTGATAAAGCCCAATGTAAGGATGCAATTGATAATCCTGCACTGGGAAATACCTCTCCAAAATAAAATAAGCGGGAAGAAAAATCCCGCTTTGGTGGTTAAAGTCATCAATCAATTAGATCTAGGAGGGTTTGGCTGCTTTATTGGTTTCCGATTTGATTGAATGTGTTGCGGCATTGACCGCTTTATTTGTATTTGATGAGGCCTGCATGGTTTCATGTTTTAGTGTTTGCTTAGGGTCTGTTGAGAATTACCGAGAGTTAATTAAACTCGCGCACAATTGAATCA
>CAZKJI010000019.1:0-24833 GCA_964553005.1 uncultured Acinetobacter sp.
AAAAGAAAACAAAGGAAAAAACCAGAACCGCGAGTCCTAACATGTAGTTATGAGTGATATGGAGCATGGTGGTTTCCTTTGTTTAATTTAACCTGCGTATTTTGAATGATGTCAAAATACGCAGTTACGAAATTATTTTTTAGATGATTTCGTAGGCTTGATTGTTTCAGTTACTGTCGTTTTAGGATGCTTTTTTGCATACTCTTCAGTAACAAAGCGACCTGTACCAGCATCACGAGAAACTTTGTTCTTGCTCATAGGATAGTTACTCCATAACAAATTCAAGGTGACTCTTACTGGCTCGTGTTACGATTCAGTGCTACAATCGCTGACGCATTACAAATGCCAGCCTCGTCGTGACCATCTTGGTATCACTTCGAGATTGAAAGCCTTCTAGTTAGTTTTGACGGACGCTAGAGGGCTTTTTTATTGCCTAAATTTCTAATCTACCTAAATCCCTCTTTAAGAAAGAGGGACTTTCACACCTCAAGAAGTTTGGTGTAATTCCCCTCCTTTTAAAAGGAGGGTTGGGGAGGATTAATAATTACTGACAAGCCTCACAATCAGGATTGTCAATTGAACATGCCATTGGCACTGGTGCCGCTTGTTCAAAGCCTTCATCTTCTGCGACAGGTGCTGCAACTGGCTTTTCTTCCGCTACTGCTGCAACAGGCGCTGCGACTGTAGTTGCTTTAACCGCATTCAATGCACCAGTATTGATTGTTGATTTCTCAGCAGAAGTCGCACCCAAAGCACGGAGGTAATAAGTCGTTTTAAGACCACGTAACCATGCCATCTTATAGGTAATGTCAAGTTTCTTACCGTTTGCACCAGCGATGTAAAGGTTAAGCGACTGTGCTTGATCAATCCATTTTTGACGACGTGATGCTGCATCTACAATCCAGCGTGGCTCAACTTCAAACGCAGTTGCGAAGATTGCTTTTAATTCTTCAGGAATACGGGCAATCTTTTGTACTGAACCTTCGAAGTGTTTTAGGTCATTCACCATCACAGTATCCCACAGACCACGTTCTTTTAATGCACGAACAAGGTAAGGGTTGATTACAGTGAATTCACCAGAAAGGTTAGATTTCACATACAAGTTCTGGAATGTAGGTTCAATTGATTGAGACACACCACAAATGTTTGAAATGGTTGCTGTAGGTGCAATTGCCATCACATTCGAGTTACGCATACCGTCTTTTTGAACTTTGGCACGTAAGCTATCCCAATCTAAACGTTGTGTACGATCAACTTCGAACATACGCTCTGGACGAGATTTCGCAACAATTTCTAAAGAGTCAATTGGCAAGATCCCTTGATCCCACAATGAACCTTTAAATGTTTCGTAAGTACCACGCTCAACCGCCAAGTCGCTAGATGTTTGAATCGCGTAATAGCTGATCACTTCCATTGATTCATCAGCAAAATCGACTGCTGCATCTGAACCATAAGCAATGCCCATTTCATAAAGTGCATCTTGGAAGCCCATGATACCCATACCCACAGGGCGGTGTTTCATGTTCGAATTTTTCGCTTGTGGCACAGCGTAGTAGTTAATGTCGATGACGTTATCAAGCATACGTACTGCAGTTTTAATGGTACGAGCAAGTTTCTCACGATCTAACACACCACCTTGAACGTGTTGTACAAGGTTAATCGAACCTAAGTTACAGACCGCGATTTCGTCTTGGCTTGTGTTCAATGTAATTTCAGTACACAAGTTCGATGAGTGAACTACGCCCACATGTTGTTGTGGTGAACGCAGGTTACATACATCCTTGAATGTGATCCACGGATGGCCTGTTTCAAACAGCATGGACAGCATCTTGCGCCATAAATCTTTCGCACGTACTTTCTTGTGGAGCATGTTTTCTTGTTTTGCTACAGCTTCGTAGTGTGCATAACGCTCAGCAAATTGAGCACCTGTTAAGTCATGCAAGTCTGGTGTTTCAGAAGGTGTGAATAGTGTCCACTCAGCATCTTCAAATACACGTTGCATGAACAAGTCAGGAACCCAGTTTGCTGTGTTCATGTCATGTGTACGGCGACGATCATCACCTGTGTTTTTACGTAACTCTAGGAATTCTTCAACATCTAAGTGCCAAGTTTCTAAGTACGCACACACTGCACCTTTACGCTTACCACCTTGGTTAACAGCAACTGCGGTATCATTCGCTACTTTAAGGAATGGAACAACACCTTGAGACTTACCATTTGTACCTTTGATATATGAGTTCAAAGCACGTACAGGTGTCCAGTCATTACCTAAACCACCAGCCCATTTAGAAAGCATTGCGTTGTCACGCATCGCACCATAAATGTCATATAGGTCATCACCAATTGTTGTTAAATAACAGCTTGATAGTTGTGGGCGTAATGTACCTGAGTTAAATAGCGTTGGCGTAGATGCCATGTAATCGAAGCTAGATAATAAGTTATAGAACTCAATTGCACGTTCTTCTTTATTTTCTTCATTGAGCGATAGACCCATCGATACGCGCATAAAGAATAATTGCGGTAATTCGAAACGTACGCCATTAGAGTGAATGAAATAACGGTCAAATAAAGTTTGTAGACCTAAATAAGTAAACTGGTTTGAACGTTCTGGTTGGATCGCTGCTGCCAATTTTGCAAGATCGAAATTAAGAAGATCAGCAGAAAGAAGATCAAGCTCGATCCCTTTCTTCAAGAAAGTTTCTAAAGCATCATTTTCCAATGTGTCTGTAGATAGACCTAAGAACTCTAAACCTGTGCTCACTAGCTCATTACGTAATAAGCGTGCAGTTACATAGGTGTAGTTTGGCTCTTGCTCGATACGAGTACGTGTTGCCATCATCATGGTTGTTGCGATGTCGCTTTCTTTTACACCGTTGTATAAGTTTTTAACGGTTTCATCGACAATCGCTTGAACATCAATCCCTTCCAAACCTTCACTTGCTGCTTCGATTGTCGCTGTGAGTGCACCGAGATCTAATGGTTGGAGCTGTCCATGAGCATCAGTGATTTGAAGGGTAGGATGATGGTTCGCACCTGCTTGCTGACGAGCAGTGGCACGTTGTTCACGATAAATAACGTAGGCACGTGCAACTTTTTGCTCGCCTGTACGCATCAGTGCTAATTCAACTTGGTCTTGAATTTCTTCGATATGAATCGTACCGCCAGAAGGTAAACGACGATTAAACGTATTGAGTACCATCTCTGTTAATTGAGTGATACGGTCATGGATGCGACTAGAGTCAGCACCTTGTTGACCTTCAACAGCTAAAAAGGCTTTCCCGATCGCAACAGAAATCTTCTCGGCATTAAAAGACGCGATTTCACCAGTGCGCTTAATTACCTGAATTTGACCAGGAGTAGAAGTGATGATGCTCATGTCAGCATAGCTCCATTATCATCTATTTTTATGTTCATAGACCGTTTGAATCGAGCAAAATGTATGCCACGATGTTTGAGGGATAAACACAATACTTAGTGGTTAAAGTTTATTTTCAACACAAGATACGGGATTTTTTACAGCAGATCAATCTTGACATTTTACTAAAGTTTTTTTTGTGTTTTAACTGCTGTATTCACAGGCACATAGCATAGCAAAGGGCTTTAAAAAGACGTATAGATAACTCTGTGGATAACTCAAAAAACAGACACTTAAATTATTTCGGAAGCGCAAAGAAACAAATTGTTTAATACTGGTACAAAATTTATACTCAATATCCATGTTGTTTATAACAAGCATGTAATTCTGAAAAAGACATTAAAATTCATCATATTAATAAAAATATAACAAAAGTGCTTAGCCGTGTATCAGTTTGGTGAACGCCTACTTGTTTACAATGTAAACGTGTGTATATTGCAAAACATAAACCAATGTATCTGTCAGATTTTTATAGATAGATTCACTCTAATTGTAGGGGCATACAAATGAGCCAAGAAGAAAAGTTACCAAAAATTTTGATCGTTGAAGATGACGAACGTTTAGCTCGCTTAACACAAGAGTATTTGATTCGTAACGGTTTAGAAGTTGGGGTCGAAACAGATGGTAATCGTGCGATTCGCCGTATTATCAGTGAGCAACCAGATTTAGTTGTCTTAGATGTGATGTTACCAGGTGCAGATGGTTTAACCGTTTGTCGAGAAGTTCGTCCACATTACCATCAACCGATCTTGATGTTAACCGCGCGTACAGAAGATATGGATCAGGTACTTGGTTTAGAAATGGGTGCAGATGACTATGTTGCTAAACCCGTTCAACCACGTGTTTTATTAGCTCGTATTCGTGCTTTATTACGTCGTACTGATAAAACAGTTGAAGACGAAGTTGCTCAACGTATCGAGTTCGATGATCTCGTGATTGATAACGGTGGCCGTTCAGTGACTTTAAACGGTGAGCTGGTTGATTTTACGAGCGCTGAATATGACTTATTGTGGTTGCTAGCTTCAAACGCAGGGCGCATCTTATCTCGTGAAGATATTTTTGAGCGTCTCCGTGGTATTGAATACGATGGTCAAGACCGTTCGATCGATGTGCGTATTTCACGTATTCGTCCAAAAATTGGTGATGATCCAGAAAATCCAAAACGTATCAAAACTGTGCGTAGCAAAGGTTATTTATTCGTTAAAGAAACTAACGGGATATAATTTGCATCTTGCTTTAAATTAGCTTGGATTTATTTCCCTTATGGTAAGTCGAGTACTAAAAAACAGCATTTTCTTGCGAATTTATGCTGGATTAGTGGTTTTAGTTGTTGTTGTTGCCGCATTTTGTTATTTGCTGGTACAGGTCATCAACTATCAACGCGCGCAAGAATATCGTGAATATCTGACGGATGGTATTTCATATGTCATCAGTGAGGGGGTATCTCGACAACCTCAAAAACAACAAAAGCTAGATTGGATTTCTGATGCTTCCGATTTACTAGAACTTCCAATCTACTATGTTGATGCAGCACGTGTAGAGCTTTCTCGTACTGAGAAAAAGCGGATTGCTGAGCAGAAATCAGTGGTTCGTTATGATGCCAATAATGGTGTGGGTTATATCATTATTGGTCTGAAAGATGATGCGAAACATTATCTTTATATCAAAGTGGATAAGCTCGGCGAGCGCCAAATGAAGGCATTGCCAATTTTTGTACTGGATTATTTGATTTTTTATCCGGGGCAAGAGCGTGAATATTTAGAAAGAATTAAAAAACATTTTTACTATCCGATTACGATTGCCAATATTAAAGATATTAATCTAGATTCAGAGCAAATCGGTCGTTTACGTCAAGACCAAAGTATTCTGTTATATAAGGATAGTGCAACTGTACGTGGTACAACGATTTCAATTGTTTCTCCAATGCCAAACCATCCTGCACAGGTACTGGTTCTAGGGCCAGTGCCGATGTTTAACTGGATGCCTTTTCAGCTTTCAGCAGGTATTACCTTATTTAGCTTATTCTTATTAAGTCTAGGTGTTTACGGTTTAATTCTACCGCTTGAGCGGAAAATTCGTCAGGTTCGTCATGCCCTGAATAAAATGAAATCGGGTGACCTGTCATTACGTGTTCCGATTGAAGGCACAGATGAAATGGCAAATTTGGCATCAAGTTATAACAATATGTCAGACCATATCCAGCGCCTGATTGAGGCGCAACGGGAATTAATGCGCGCAGTGTCGCATGAACTCAGAACGCCTGTGGCGCGTATCCGCTTTGGTATGGAGATGCTGGCAGAAGAAGATGACTATAGTTACCGTATTCAGCAGGTGGAGATGATTGATAAGGATATTGAGGCACTCAATACCCTGATTGATGAGATCATGACCTATGCGAAACTGGAGCAGGGTACACCATCTTTGGACTTTGAGGACCTTGTGCTGGTCGAAGTACTCGATCAGGTTGCAATGGAAACTGAAGCACTGAAGACTCAAAAAGAAATTGAGTTAATTGCACCGCCGTTGTCATTATCTGTAGATGCTGAACGTCGCTATTTGCATCGTGTGGTACAAAACTTGGTTGGAAATGCCGTTCGTTATTGCGATCATAAAGTTCGAATTAGTGGTGGTGTTCGTGCTGATGGTAAGGCATATGTCTGTGTAGAGGACGATGGGCCGGGCATTCCAGAGCAAGAGCGCGCACGTATTTTTGAAGCCTTTGCTCGTTTGGATGATAGTCGTACACGCGCATCAGGTGGGTATGGTTTGGGTTTATCAATCGTGAGTCGTATCGCGTATTGGTTCGGTGGAGATATTATGGTAGACCAAAGCCCTAACTTAGGTGGCGCACGTTTTACCATGACATGGCCAGCGAAGCGTTATAAACAAAACATAAAAAAATAGTTTTAATTCATTTAAGCTTGTATGAAGAATATAAGAAAGCCAAAGCATCAAGCTTTGGCTTTAATTTTTTATGAAGCATAAATATTGCTTATTCATGAATAGATGAATCAGGCTCGATTAATGGATGACCAGACCTTAAGCCATTCAGTGCATCTATATTAAAATCCAAAAGTAATGAATTATTTTTTACGTCTATTTTATAACTTTTAATCAATGGTTGATCGCCATTTAATGTTTCAACTTTATAGCTATCAGCAATGTTTAGAATACTTTCAAGATTGGTTGTTGTTGCCGCAAAGTCTTCTCTAAAGACTTCATAGATATCTCTTAGGTCGAAAATTGCATTATCAGCATCAGGGTGTTTTCGAATATAACTTTCAAGGTGCCGCATCAGCAGCTGTGAAAAAAAGAAATAATCTGAGTCATGTGTATATTCTAAATGCATATTTTTCTCCTTGTTTGCTACTTTTAGAATATCGATCTCTCAGCCAAATAGTGTATAAAGTTAATTAAAGCATGTAGCTGAATTGCAACATATTATGTCGAAATGACAACCTGATTTCGGCCTTATCTTTTTGCGTGGTAAAGCGCATTGTCCGCCTGCTTGAATAAATGCTCAATCGACTGGTGATTTTCGGGCGTGCAAATGCACAGGCCAATGCTAAGCTGAATGAAAAAATGCTGCTATTGATCAATTGAAATAGGAGTTTGGCTCATGTGTCGGCGAATCTGTTCGGCACAGGCATGAACAGCCTCCATGCTGACACTTTTCTTTGGGGGAATTAGGTCGGGCTATTATATAAATTTTGTTTAAATTTTCAGCACAAATTTGTATCAATGCAATGATTTAGTTCATGCTGCAATATTCTGGAGCATTGATGACAAGTTGCGGATATTTTTGGCGCAAGAATAAAGAAAAAAATGATTAACATTGGTTAGTCGATTTGATAATTCGATTTTTAAGGGTGAATTTGTAGCGATCTAGGTCGTATCAGGAAATTAATCAACAAAATCATCCTAAAGACTAAAGCGCTTCAACTAGCATGAGAAATTAGAAATCAGGTACAATTGGCGGGATTAATTTTGTGTTTGGTGTATTTGAAGGCCAATACATACATTCTTTGTTAATAAATAGGCCTGCCAGGAGTTATCCCCGCATGAGTGCCATTACTCCATACGATTGGGCGATTATCGCCTTCGTGATCGGCGTTACATTTCTTTGCGTTTTTATGCTTACAGTTCCCTTACTCCTCGGGGGTAAAGCATGGGGGCGTGCGAAGCAAGAGCAGTTTGAATCAGGTGTAGTTGGTGCGGGCGGTGCTCGTATCCGCTTGTCAGCCAAATTCTATTTAGTTGCAATTTTCTTCGTTGTCTTTGACTTGGAAGCTCTTTACCTCTACGCATGGTCGACATCAGTTCGTGAAGTAGGTTGGTTTGGATTTACCACGGTCGTTATTTTTGTTGTCGATCTTTTGATCGCTTTGGTTTATGCAATTTCTGTAGGCGCGCTGAATTGGGCACCTGTAGATCGTCGTAAATCTGCTGGTGTGACAACAAAAATTGGTTCACCGAATATGAATATTGCTGACATTACTCGATTCAATAATATTGAAGAGCTTGTTGTCGATCCTACTGGTCATATTCCAGCACAGTCTTCTGGTCGTGTTAAGTCTAAAACACCGACTACATCATCATTTGAACAGGAGTAAGTCGGGATGAAATATACTTTAACCCGTGCGAATCCAGATGCCGATCAGTATCCATTACAAGATCGTCAAATCGTAACTGATCCTCTTGAGGAAGAAGTGAATAAAAGTGTGATGATGACACGTCTTGAAGATGTGTTGCATACCGCAGTGAACTGGGGGCGTAAAAACTCTTTATGGCCTTTTAACTTCGGTACATCATGCTGTTATGTTGAATATGCGACGACTTTAACTGGTGTACATGACTTATCTCGTTTTGGTGCTGAGGTTATTCGTGCTTCACCACGTCAAGCAGATTTAATGATTGTTGCAGGAACCTGCTTTGTCAAAATGGCACCTGTAATTCAACGTTTGTATGAACAAATGCTTGAGCCTAAATGGGTCATCTCTATGGGTGCTTGTGCGAACTCTGGTGGTATGTACGACATCTATTCTGTAGTACAAGGTGTCGATAAAATTATTCCTGTTGATGTGTACATCCCAGGTTGCCCACCTCGTCCAGAAGCATTGATCCAAGCATTGATGTTACTTCAAGACCAAATTCAACTAGAGCGCCGTCCACTTTCAGCGGTGATTGGTGATGATCTTCAGCCTGTGTATAAGCCAAAGATGATGCCAGAACGCGATCGTAAAAATGCGGAACGTATTGCGGTGAAAAACTTACGCTCTATGGATGAAATTAAATAATTTGAACGATGAATTGTGACATGTCTGAAGAGACATGATCATCGGGAAAATTGCCAGAATTTGTATTAAATAGGAAGCCAAGCCAATGGCTGAAACTGACATTGCTATGCCAGAGTCAACGCAAGTTGATTCACGCCCAGCATTTGCAATCGTAGAAGAGCTCAAAACCAAATTTGGTGAGAACTTCTATGTGCAGGCGACTTTTGAAGAGTTTCCAACAGTCTGGGTTGAGCGCGCACGCGTGCAAGAAGTCCTTATGTTCCTCCGTAAAGTGGAACGTCCTTATGTAATGCTGTTTGACTTATCTGCGGTTGATGAGCGTTTGCGTGTTCACCGTGATGGTTTACCAGCATCAGACTTTACTGTGTTTTATCACTTGTTATCGCTTGAGCGTAATAGTGATATTCGTATTAAAGTTGCATTAAATGAAAATGATTTAAGCATCCCAACCGCAACCAATATTTGGCCAAATGCCAACTGGTACGAGCGTGAAGCTTACGATATGTTTGGTATCGATTTCGCTGGGCATCCAATGCTCCGTCGTATCTTGTTGCCGACTTATTGGGAAGGTCATCCGTTGCGTAAAGAATATTCTGCACGTGCGACAGAATATACGCCGTATATGCAGAATCAAGCGAAACAGGATTTTGAACAAGAACACCTACGCTTTGTGCCTGAAGACTGGGGTCTAAAACGCGGCAATGCTGATGAAGACTTCATGTTCTTGAACTTAGGTCCTAACCATCCATCTGCACACGGTGCGTTCCGTGTGGTATTGCAGTTGGACGGTGAAGAAGTGAAAGATTGCGTACCTGATATTGGTTATCACCACCGTGGTGTGGAAAAGATGGCTGAACGTCAGACATGGCATTCATTTATTCCTTATACCGATCGTGTTGACTACTTGGGCGGTTGTGCGCAAAACATGCCTTATGTGATGGCAGTTGAGCAGCTTGCTGGTATTAAAGTACCTGAGCGTGCGCAAGTCATTCGTGTGATGTTAAACGAATTATTCCGTATCAATAACCACTTATTATTCTGTGGTACAGCGATTCAGGATGCGGGTGGTATGACCCCTGTATTCTATATGTTCGCAGACCGTCAAAAAGTCTATGACATCGTAGAAGCGATCACGGGTTACCGTATGCATCCAGCATGGTTCCGTATCGGTGGTACGGCGCATGACCTTCCAAACAACTGGCAAAAACTTGTTAAAGAATTGCTAGAGTGGATGCCAAAACGTTTGAACGAGTACTACACTGCGGCACTTAAAAACTCAGTATTTATTGGTCGTACCCGCAATGTTGCGCAATACGACGCTAAATCTGCGTTGGCTTGGGGTGTAACGGGTACGGGTTTACGTGCAACTGGTATTGACTTTGACGTTCGTAAATATCGTCCATACAGTGGTTATGAAAACTTCGACTTTGATATTCCAGTGGAATATGAAGGCGATGCATACGCACGTGTCTTGGTTCACTTCCGTGAAATTACTGAGTCGTTGAAAATTATTCAACAGTGCTTGGACAACATGCCATCTGGTCCTTATAAAGCGGATCATCCACTGGCTGTTCCACCACCAAAAGATAAGACATTACAAGATATTGAAACCTTGATTACGCACTTCCTGAGCGTATCTTGGGGTCCTGTCATGCCTGCAGGTGAGTCATCATTTATGACTGAAGTGGTGAAAGGTGCGAGTACTTATTACTTGACTTCAGATAAGTCGACGATGAGTTACCGTACTCGTATTCGTACACCGACCTTCACACATTTGCAGCAAATGCCTTCTGTTATTAACGGCAGCTTAGTATCTGACTTGATCATTTATTTGGCGACCATTGACGTAGTTATGGCTGACGTGGATCGCTAGGGGTAAACGATTATGATGATTTTGACTGATAAAAAACCACGTGTGAATGTTGAAGGGATTTTGACTGCTGACGAAATCCATGAGATTGAACATCACATTGGTCACTATCCGTATCCACGCGCAGCTTCTTTGGATGCTTTAAAGTGTGTACAACGCCGTAATGGTTGGGTAGATGACGCTCAAATGAATGCAATTGCACAATTGCTGACTATCAGTGTGGCTGATTTAGAGGGTGTAGCAACGTTCTACAACCGTATTTATCGCCAACCTGTAGGTCGTCACGTAATTTTATTATGTGATTCAATTGCTTGCTTCTTAATGGGTGCAGAAACTTTAGCAGAAGCATTTCAGCGTGAGTTAGGCATTCAGTATGGACAAACCACAGCAGATGGTCGTTTCACCTTGCTCCCAATTTGCTGTTTAGGCAACTGTGATAAAGGTCCAACGTTAATGATTGATGAAGATACTCACGGTTTAGTGGATGTGTCATCAGTTAAACAGTTATTGGAGAAGTATGTATGAATACTGAACCAAAACCAATTTATGGCGACGGTAATCCAGAAACTCATCCACTCACTTGGCGTTTGAGTAAGCAAGATGCTGTACGTAATGCTGATGAATACGAAGCTTTAGAAGGTTATGCAGGCTTCAAAAAAGCACTTAGTATGCCTCCAAAAGATGTACTCGACGTCATTAAAGCTGCGACAGTTAAAGGTCGTGGTGGTGCAGGTTTCCCAGCAGGAATTAAATGGTCGTTGATGGCACCGAATGATGGTGGTCCACGTTATTTAATCTGTAATGCTGATGAAATGGAACCTGGAACATTCAAAGACCGTTTGTTGATGGAAAAACTTCCACATCAATTGATCGAAGGTATGTTGATTGCTGGTTATACCCTAGAGGCAACTCATGGTTATATCTTCATTCGTGGTGAATATATCGAAGCTGCTCAATACTTGAATGAAGCATTAGAGCAAATCCGTGCCAAAGGTTATCTAGGTGAAAACATCCTAGGTAGTGGCTGGAACTTCGAAATGTATGTTCATACAGGTGCAGGTCGTTATATCTGCGGTGAAGAAACTGCATTAATCAACTCGCTTGAAGGTCGTCGTGCCAATCCACGTACTAAACCACCATTCCCACAAGTTGCGGGTGCATGGGGTCGTCCAACGATTGTAAACAACGTAGAAACCTACAATAACTTGCCAGCGATTATGTTGCGTGGTCCAGAATGGTATATCAACCTTTCTGCACATAAGTCTAAAGACCCTGGTACGAAGATCTACGGTGCATCAGGTAAGGTGAAATTCCCTGGTCTTTGGGAGTTGCCATTTGGTACAACTGCACGTGAAGTGATTGAAGATCATGCAGGTGGTATGCGTGATGGTTTAACACTGAAAGCATGGTTGCCGGGTGGGGCATCAACAGACTTTTTAGCTGCTGAACATATTGACTTACCAATGGATGCTGAAAGCATCATGAAGGCAGGTTCACGTTTAGGAACATGTTTGTTGATGGTCGTAGATGAAACCCAATGTATGGTTTCAGCGACCCGTAATTTAGAAGAATTCTTTGCGCGTGAATCGTGTGGTTGGTGTACGCCATGCCGTGATGGTTTGCCATGGGCTGTTAAAGCACTGAAAGCACTCGAAAGTGGTGAAGGTAAGATGGAAGATATTCAACATCTATCTGAACTCACTAAAAAGTTGTGGATTGGTAAGACTTTCTGTGCCCACGCACCAGGTGCGATGGAGCCACTGATGGGCGCATTAAAATATTTCCGTCATGAGTTTGAGGCAAAGGTTAAAACCCACGCAGCTACTCGCGATGTAGAACAGGTTTAAGGAATTCGACTATGGCTACAATTCATGTCGATGGAAAATCGTATGAAGTCAATGGCTCAGAGAACTTGCTACAAGCATGTCTCAGCCTTGGCATCGATATCCCGTATTTTTGTTGGCACCCATCCTTAGGTTCTGTTGGTTCTTGTCGTCAATGTGCGGTAACTCAATACGCGAATCCTGAGGACACACGTGGGCGTTTGGTAATGTCTTGTATGACACCAGCCGCTGACAATACTTACATTTCGATTGAAGACAAAGAAGCAACAGAGTTTCGTGCATCAATCGTTGAATTTTTGATGACCAACCACCCACATGACTGTCCAGTCTGTGAAGAAGGTGGTCACTGTCATTTACAAGATATGACGGTGATGACGCAACATGACCGTCGTCGCTATCGCTTCACGAAGCGTACCCATCATAACCAAGAGTTGGGTTCATTTATTGCACATGAAATGAACCGCTGTATCGCGTGCTATCGTTGTGTGCGTTACTACAAAGACTATGCGGGTGGTACAGACTTTGGTGTCTATGCCAATGCTTCACGTGTTTACTTCGGTCGTCCAGAGTCAGGAACTTTAGAGTCTGAATTTTCTGGTAACTTGACTGAAGTCTGCCCAACAGGTGTATTTACCGATAAAACGCACTCTGCACGCTATAACCGTAAATGGGATATGCAGTATGCGCCGAGCGTATGTCATGGCTGTTCTTCGGGCTGTAACATCTCACCGGGTGAGCGTTATGGCGAAATCCGTCGTGTTGAAAACCGTTTTAATGGTTCAGTAAACCAATACTTCTTGTGTGATAAAGGTCGTTTCGGTACAGGTTATGTGAATCGTGAAGATCGTCCACGTCAACCACAGTTCCGTAATGGTGACGCTGTTACAACTGTGAGTGTGGATCAAGCACTTGATCAAGTCATTGCTCAACTAAAAGGCAAAAAAGTATTAGGTGTTGGTTCGCCACGCGCAAGCTTGGAATCAAACTATGCGCTACGTCAATTGGTTGGACAAGACAACTATTCAACAGGTATGTCTCAAAAAGAGCAAAATCTGGTTGAATTAGCTGCATCAATCATGCAAACACAGGGTATTTACAACCCGAACATGCGTGAAATTGAAAGTTACGATGCGGTGTTGATCTTGGGTGAAGACTTAACTCAAACTGCGCCACGTATGGCTTTATCGGTTCGCCAAGCAGCGAAAAATAAAGCCAAAGAGATGGCAGCTAAAACACGTACACCCGATTGGTTGGCAGAGCCTGTACAACGTATTGGTCAAGATGCTAAATCTCCAATCTATATTCTTGCTGCAACGCAAACACGTTTAGCGGATGTGGCAACGGGTGAAGTAGTTGCATCACCAAATGACATCGCACGTTTAGGTTTCGCGGTTGCTGCTGCTGTTAAAGGCGAAGCGCTTTCTGGTTTGGCTGATGATGCAAAAGCATTTGCGCAAACCATTGCAGATACCTTGAAAGCAGCGAAAAAGCCTTTGATTATTTCTGGTACGAGTTTACAAGATCCTGCGATTATCGAAGCGGCTGCACAGGTTGCACAAAACTTAGGTGAAAATGCTGGTTTATCATTGACTGTTCCTGAAGTGAACTCAATGGGCTTAGCATTATTCGGTGGTTTAAGTTTAGAACAAGCTTTTGCACAAGACTATGATGCCGTAGTGGTGGTTGAAAATGATCTAACTCGTCGTTTGCCAGTCGCTCAAGTAAAAGCTGCATTTGACAAGGCTGAGACTGTGATTGTATTGGATCACAGCGAAACTGAGACTGTGAAGCTTGCAGACATCGTTCTTTCAGCAGCAAGTTTTGCTGAAGGTGATGGCACTGTAGTGAGTCAAGAAGGCCGTGCACAACGTTTCTATCAAGTGTATGACCCAAGCTACTACAAGCCTGAATATGCGATCAAAGAATCATGGCGTTGGTTACATGCTGTTGAGACAGGTCTTAAAGGTAAAGCAGTCGATTGGACATTGCTTGATGATGTAATTGATGACATCGTGAAGAATGTTCCAGTACTTGAAGCGATTCAAGATGTTGCACCAGATGCAGGTTATCGTGTTCATGGTTTGAAAATTGCACGTGAGCCACGTCGTTACTCAGGTCGTACCGCAATGCGTGCGCCGTTATCGATTCACGAGCCAAAACAACCAACCGATCTAGACTCAGCATTAACATTCTCTATGGAAGGTTATGTGGGTAATCAGACAGCATCGTCTTTAGTACCTTTCGCATGGGCTGCCGGTTGGAACTCGCCACAAGCGTGGAACAAGTACCAAGATGAAGTTGGTGGTCACTTAAAAGGTGGTGATTCGGGTGTACGTTTATTCGATCGCTTAGCAAAACGTCCTGCACGTAGCTATGTTGCACCGACTGCCGTGGTTGTGAATCCTGAAAGCTTCCGTCTTGTGCCAATGCACCATATTTTTGGTTCTGGTGAATTCACCATTAAAACACCAGCAATGGAATCACGTATTCCTGAAGCGATGTTTGCCGTGGGTGAACAAGATGCGACGCGCTTAAATGTTCAAGATGGTCAACGTATTACCGTGAAAGCAGGCGAAACGAGCATCAGCTTACCTGTACAGGTCATCGAATATTTACCAACAGGCTATATTGGTTATCCAATTGGTCTAGCACCAACCGTTTCATTGGCAGAGCCTGTGTCTGTGGCAGTAGGAGTGTAATTCATGAATCAAGAAATTATACGTCAAACGCCACTTTGGGCTGAGAACTGGCCAATCGCTTATTCAGTGATTCAAGCGATCGTGATCTTGTTGGTTGTGGTTCTTATCGCTGCATTGATGTCATTTATCGAACGTCGTCTCTTGGCATTGTGGCAAGATCGTTATGGTCCTAACCGTGTCGGTCCTGGAGGTATGTTCCAGATCGTCGCTGACATGCTTAAGATCATGTTTAAAGAAGACTGGACACCAAAGTTTGCTGATAAATTGACTTTCCGTCTAGCACCAGCAGTTGCAATGGCAACTGCGGTACTTTCATTTATGGTTATCCCAGTAAGTCCATATTTGGGCGTTGCTGATATGAGCATCGGTCTGTTGTTCTTTATGGCAATGGCGGGTATCGCAGTCTATGCAGTGTTATTTGGTGGTTGGGCATCTAACAACAAATACTCATTGCTTGGTGGTCTTCGTTCTGCTGCTCAAACCATTTCTTATGAAGTGTTCTTGGGTATCTCATTAATGGGTGTGGTTGCTATTGCGGGATCATTTAACCTTCGTGAGATTGTTGAAGCTCAACGTGATATGTGGTTCATCATTCCACAATTTATTGGTTTCTTGATCTTCGTGGTCGCAGGTGTAGCAGTGACTCACCGTCATCCATTTGACCAACCAGAAGCTGAACAAGAGTTAGCTGAAGGTTACCATGTTGAATATGGTGGTATGAAGTGGGGGATGTTCTTCGTTGCAGAGTATGTCAACGTGGTATTAATCTCAGCTTTGATCGTCACTTTATTCTTCGGTGGATGGTTAGCTCCATTTAACTTAGAAATTCCATTTGTTCCACCAGTTTTTTGGTTCGTAATTAAAACAGCATTCTTTGTGATGATGTTTGTCTTGGCACGTGGTTCTTTAATGCGTCCACGTTATGACCAAGTCATGAATTTTGGTTGGAAAGTTTGTTTGCCATTGGCGTTGGTCAACTTGTTAGTGACTGGTGCTGTGATTCTGATGAATCAGGCCTAGGACAGCAGGGAGTACAAAATGTATAAAATTCTAGCTGGATTTGGATCGATTGTACGTTCGTTGTGGATGGTGTTTAGCCATGCCACACGTAAACGTGACACGATTTTATATCCAGAAGTACCAGCTGAACAAATTGTACCTCCACGCTTTCGTGGTCGTATTATCTTGACGCGTGATCCTGATGGTGAAGAGCGTTGCGTAGCATGTAACCTTTGTGCGGTTGCTTGTCCAGTAGGCTGTATTTCATTGCAAAAAGCGGAAAAAGAAGATGGACGTTGGTATCCAGAATTTTTCCGTATTAACTTCTCACGTTGCATTTTCTGCGGTATGTGTGAAGAAGCATGTCCTACAACTGCTATTCAAATGACGCCTGATTTCGAACTTGCTGAATACGTTCGTCAAGATTTGGTTTATGAGAAAGAAAACTTACTCATCTCAGGTCCTGGTAAATATCCTGATTATAACTTCTACCGTGTAACAGGTATGGCTGTAACAGGTAAAGACAAAGGCCAAGCACAAAAAGAAAGTGCACCAGTTGATGTACGGAGCTTATTACCATGATGTGGCCATTTTATTTGATGGCACTTGTGGCCATTGTTTCGACAGTTCGTGTTGTAACTAACACGAACCCTGTACATGCGTTATTAAGCTTGATTGTTTCATTGCTCGCTGTTGCTGGTATTTTCATGATTGTGGGTGCACCGTTTGCGGCTGCACTTGAAATCATTGTCTATGCAGGCGCGATCATGGTTTTGTTTGTCTTCGTTGTGATGATGCTCAACCTAGGTCAAGAAACAGTTGAACAAGAAAGTAAATGGTTAACCTCAGATGCATGGGCATATCCTGCAATGTTGAGTTTTATCTTAGGTTTGACACTTGTTTGGATGTTAAACGGTGAATACACCACGATTTCTGCACCAATGGGCTTAGAAATCGTAGGTCCTAAAGCCGTAGGTCAAGCGTTATTTACTCACTATCTATTATTGGTAGAAGTTGCCGCGATGTTGTTGCTTGCAGCCCTAGTTGCTGCATATCACTTAGGCAAACGTGAACCAAGTGCAGAAGAGGATAAAGAATAATGGGACACATCCCTTTAGAACATGGTTTGATTGTCGCAACCATCCTTTTTGCACTGGGTTTTTACGGTGTAATGGTGCGTCGCAACCTATTATTTATGCTAATGAGCCTTGAAGTGATGATGAATGCTGCTGCATTAGCATTTGTCCTAGCAGGTAGCGTTTGGTCTCAGCCAGATGGTCAAGTGATGTTTATTTTAATTTTGACACTTGCTGCTGCCGAGGCGTGTATCGGTCTTGCGATCGTCCTTCAGTTTTATCATCGCTTCCATCACTTGGATGTTGATGCTGCTAGTGAGATGCGCGGATGAGTACATTATATTTAACCGTTTTATTCCCGCTCATTGGTTTTATCCTTTTAGCGGCAGGGCGCAATAAACTCTCTGAAAATGTAGCTGCCATTATTGGTGTTGGTTCAGTTGGTTTATCTGCTCTATTTGCTTTAATTGCTGGTCTTGCTTTTACGAGCAGTGGTCAAACCGTTTTCGTTCAACATTTATGGACTTGGTTCAGTGTTGGCGGTTTTGAGCCAGGTATTAGCTTACATCTTGATGGCTTGTCATTATTAATGACGGGCATGATTACAGGCGTAGGTTTTCTGATTCATATCTTTGCATCATGGTACATGCGTGGTGAAGAAGATTACGCGCGTTTCTTCTCTTATTTCAACCTATTCGTTGCTAGCATGTTGTTGTTGGTACTCGGTGATAACTTAGCGTTATTGTTCTTAGGTTGGGAAGGCGTGGGGCTGTGCTCTTACTTACTGATTGGTTTCTATTACTCTAATCCTGCAAATGGTTGGGCAGCAATCAAAGCATTTACAGTAACACGTGTCGGTGACGTATTCTTACTCATCGCATTGTTCTTGCTTTATCAACAATTTGGTACTTTGAATACTCAGTACATCGTTGAAAATGCAGCGACTGTAATGACGCAAAGCTCATCATTGTCAATTTGGACAGCATTAATGTTGTTCTTGGGTGCAGCAGGTAAATCAGCGCAAATTCCATTACAAACATGGTTAGCTGATGCGATGGCAGGTCCGACACCAGTATCTGCATTGATCCATGCTGCGACAATGGTTACAGCAGGTGTGTACTTATGCTGCCGTATGTTCTCCGTGATGGAAATGGCACCAGAAGTGATGCAGTTCATCTCGATTACAGGTGCTGTGACATTGCTTGTAGCTGGTTTTGCAGCGCTAGTTCAAACCGACATCAAACGTATCTTGGCTTACTCAACTATGAGTCAGTTAGGTTATATGTTTATGGCTGTAGGTGCTGAAGCTTACCAAGCTGGTTTGTTCCACATGTTGGCTCATGCATTCTTCAAAGCATTATTGTTCCTTTCTTCAGGTGCTGTAATTCTTGCATGTCATCACGAACAAAATATTTTCAAAATGGGTGGATTACGTAAAAAGATTCCATTCGTATTTTGGTGTTTCGTCATCGGTGGTGGTGCATTGGCTGCACTTCCAATCGTAACTGTTGGTTTCTTCTCTAAAGATGCCATCTTAGGTGCAGTATATGCACAGTCTACAATTGCAAACATTCCACTTTACAATAAATTGTATTGGGTTGGTGTAGCGGGTGCTTTCTTAACTTCTATTTATACGTTCCGTCTAATTTGGGTCGTATTCTTCGGTGAAGAAAAAACTCATGCTCATGCAATTCATGGTGTGACATATTGGGCACCACTTGCGATTCTTGCTGTGTTATCAACAGGAATTGGTTATTTCTTACAAGCACCTGTTGCGAAATTATTGACTGCTGCAAGTATTCCAAGCTTTGTTGTTCCTGAAGCTTTAGAAGAAGCGGTTGCACATGCAGAACATTTAGCAAGTGGTGTTGCCCTTGTTGGTTTGGTTGTTGGTATTTTCTTATTTGCCTTTGCGTATGGTGCGGTTAAATCATTTGCTCAAACGTCTTTGGGTTCTGGTTTAGCACATATTTGCCGTACCGCATTTGGTTTTGATGCTTTGTATGACATCGTATTCGTCAAACCTTATTTATTGATTGCGAAAATCTTAGGTCGTGATCCAATTGATGGTTTATGGTTAGTGCTACCTGCACTTGTGAAAGGTGGTAATAGCTTTACAAGTTCGCGTCAAACAGGTTCATTGCGTGAATACGCATCAAGCATGTCACTCGGTGTAGTGGTGTTATTGATGATCTTGATCGTGATTCAGGTTGTGGGGAAATAAAATGGAAAACAATTTAATTTTACCCGCACTGATTTTAGTTCCTTTCATTGCTGGTTTTATTTGTTGGTTGGTTGATAAATTTGACCAACATTTGCCACGCTGGATTGCCTTGATTGGTATGCTCATTACCTTTGGTTTGGGTATTGCACTATGGCAAACTGGTACATATAGCTACGAGTTGGGCGGTAAAGTCCCAACTTGGGCGGCTGAGTTTCATTTACCTTGGATTCAGACACTAGGCATTAGCATTCACTTGGCAGTGGATGGTTTATCTTTACTCATGGTATTACTGACTGCATTACTAGGTGTGCTTGCTGTTGGTTGTTCATGGGGTGAAATTCAAAAGAATGTTGGTTTCTTCCACTTAAACCTCCTTTGGAGTTTAGGTGGGGTCATCGGTGTATTCCTTGCAATTGACTTATTCTTGTTCTTCTTCTTCTGGGAGATGATGCTTGTACCAATCTATTTCTTGATTGCGTTATGGGGTCATAAAGGCTCAAATGGTCGTTCACGTGTTTATGCTGCAACTAAATTCTTCTTATATACACAAATTGCTGGTTTGATCATGTTAATCGGTATCTTAGGCTTAGTGGTCTATGGATATATGATGACAGGTATGATTGGTTTTGATTACAGCTACTTATTGGCTGTTGCAAACCACTTACCGCCAGAAGTTGCATATGCATTTATGTTGTGTTTCTTTGTTGGTTTTGCAGTTAAATTACCTGTATTCCCATTACACGGTTGGTTACCTGATGCGCATGCACAAGCACCAACAGCGGGTTCTGTGGACTTGGCTGGTATTTTGATTAAGACAGCAGCGTACGGTCTACTTCGTTTCGTAATTCCATTCTTCCCAGCAGCGTCAGCTCAGTTTGCTGATATTGCAATCATTTTGGGTCTGATTGGTATTTTCTACGGCGCATTCTTAGCGTACCAACAAACAGACATGAAACGTCTGCTTGCGTATACGTCTATTTCACACATGGGTTTCATTTTACTTGCAATCTATGCAGGTAATATTCTAACTTTCCAAGGTCTGATGATCATGATGTTGGCACATGGTTTGTCATCTGCTGCATTGTTCATTATGTCGGGTCAGGTGTATGAGCGTTTACACACACGTGATCTACGCTTAATGGGTGGTCTTCGTGGTCAACTGCAATATTTACCATTCTTCTTGATGTTCTTTGTTGCAGCACTTGTCGGTGTACCTGGTCTAGGTAACTTTATTGGTGAATTCTTAATTCTTATGGGTTCATTCAAAGCTTATCCTGCATTCACAATCATTGCTGCAGTAAGTTTAGTATTTGCAGGTCTTTACGGTCTGATTCTGATTCACAAAGCACTTTTTGGTGAACCAAATGCTGAACAAAAGCAACACTATCCGAGTCCACTGAAAGATTTATCAGTACGTGAAGTGAGCATTTTGATGATCTGTGTGATTGGTTTACTTTGGTTAGGGCTTTACCCACAGACATTCTTGGATATGTCACATTCAAGCATGCAGTGGTTAGTCAATAGTTATATGCCAGTACAAGAAGTTGTTGAAACTGTTCAACAGACTGCAACTCAACTTGAACAAGTGGAGATGCGATAAACCATGAACTTCACTCTTTCTTTTTCTGAGCTTATGCCGCTTGTCCCAGTGATGATTGTGGCATTGACCTCTGTTGTTGTGATGTTATTAATTGCGATTAAACGCAATCATAATCTTGTCGCAACAACGACGGTGGTCGGTTTAAACCTTTCTGCAATTTTTATTGCATACACCATGTTTAGTGGACACTTTGTTCCTGCGAACGTGATGGGCATGTTTATGGTTGATCCATTTACCATGCTCTACCAATTCCTGATTTTGATTGCTGCTTTGGCTTGTAGCACGCTTTCACATGCCTACATTGAAACGTATAAAGACAATCGCGAAGAGTTGTACATCTTGCTACTGTGTTCAGTAGCAGGTGCGATGTTGATGGTTGCTAGCTCTCATTATGCTTCGTTCTTTATCAGCTTAGAATTAATGTCAATTCCAGTATATGGTATGTTGGCTTACACGCATCAACGTAGCCAATCTTTAGAAGCGGGAATTAAGTATCTTGTACTTTCAGCAACTGCATCTGCGATGTTGTTGATGGGTATGGCATATATCTATGCGTATACAGGTTCATTATCATTCTATGATTCTGTACAAGCGTTATTCACTGCAATCAAACAACCAATGGTGTTATTGGGCTTAGGCTTAATCATCTTTGCTGTTGCGTTTAAACTGTCACTTGCTCCATTCCACAAATGGACACCTGATGTGTATGCAGGTGCTCCAGCACCGATGGCAACATTCTTGGCGACAGCTGCGAAAGTAGCAACGATCGGTTTGTTTGTACGTTACTTATTGGCATCAGGTGCAATCCTAGTTGAATCACTAGTAACAGTTCTTACAATTATTGCTGTATTGTCAATTTTAGTAGGTAACTTACTTGCAGTACGTCAAGTAAACTTGAAACGTATTCTTGGTTATTCATCGATTGCTCACTTTGGTTATTTGTTAATTGCTTTAATTAGCATGACTTATGCGAGCCTAGGTAGTGTAACGGTTTATGTGATCACTTATGTACTCACCACAATCGGTGCATTTGGTGCAGTTGCGTTAATGTCTAGTCCATATAACAACGTTGATGAAGCACAAAGTCTTGCAGACTACCGTGGTTTGTTTTGGCGTCGTCCGATCTTGACTGCAACATTAACCGTGATGATGTTGTCATTAGCAGGGATTCCATTAACTGCAGGTTTTATTGGTAAATTCCTTGTGATAATGGCTGCTGTAACAACTCAACATTGGTTCTTGGCTGCAATGGTCGTTGTCGGAAGTGGTATTGGCTTGTATTACTACTTACGTGTCATGGTGGTGATGTATATGACACCACCAGAAACACCTCGTATTGATGCTGATGCACATTGGGGAACTAAAGTTGGTGGTATCATGGTACTTGGTGCAGCATTGCTTGTATTATTACTTGGTATCTACCCAGATCCAATGATCAATTTAGCATTGAAATCAGAGATTCTTTCTCCATTACATTTCATGTTATCTCAGCAACAGTAATCATCCGATAATCTGATTTGTACAAAAAAGCCTCCAAAATTTGGGGGCTTTTTTTAATGAAGAGTAAAAAAACACTCTATAATACTCAAAGATTAATATTAGTTAGGTACTTACTCGTGTCGATTCAAGAAATTCGCCATCCGCTTATTCGTCATAAACTTGGTTTATTACGCCGTTCAGACATTAGCACAAAGAACTTCCGTGAATTGGCGCAAGAAGTCACGATGCTACTGACTTATGAAGCGACTAAGGATCTACCTGTTGTGGATCATGAAATTGATGGTTGGGCAGGTAAAGTTTCGACTCAACGTATCGCAGGCAAGAAAATTACCATTGTTCCTATCTTGCGTGCTGGAATTGGTATGCTTGAAGGCGTACTGAGCTTGATCCCAAGTGCCAAAGTGAGTGTATTGGGTTTAGAGCGTGATGAGGCGACTTTAGAGGTTCGTACTTACTATAAAAAATTAGTACCTGATGTTGCGAATCGCTTAGCAATGATTATTGATCCAATGCTGGCAACGGGTAATTCACTTATTGCGGCAATTGATGTGCTTAAAGCAAGTGGTTGTAAAGATATCCGTGTTATGGTTTTGGTTGCGGCACCTGAAGGTGTTGCAAAAGTAGAAGCTGCGCACCCTGATGTACGTATCTATACGGCATCGATTGACCAAGGTTTGAATGAGGATGGCTATATCGTTCCAGGTCTTGGTGATGCGGGTGATAAGATTTTTGGTAGCGTTCAAAAAGATTAATTTTTGAAAATATGCTTAAAACAGAGACTTAATCCAACCATACTGTTTTCAGGGGAGGATTTAAAGTCTCTTTTTTTATATACTGAAATACAGTACTTGCAAAATTAGGTGAATGTCATGAAGAAAGAATTTTATCAGGGAAAAGTTAAACAATATAATCCAGACAAAGGGTTTGGTTTTATTGCAACTGCTGAAGGCGAGATCTTTTTTCATATTTCAGATTTTCCTGCATCGGAAGGTGAGCCGAAACGAAATGAAAAAGTAAAATTTGTAGCCCTAGAAAATAATGGAAAATTTAAAGCAGTACAAATTGAACGAGTAGATCCGAATCCTGCAAAAACTAAAAAAAATAAAATATTGGCTCATAATCAATCGATTACATCAGAATTGTTATCAAACTTTCGACGTTAGGAGAATGCATGATGAATCGCTCATCAGCAAATAAAAATACTTGCTTTTACTTTATCGCAGTCTAACAGGGCAGCATTATTTTTTGTGATGATGTCAAATTTGATATATTACGTGTTGAATTTTTTTGGGTAATCTGATGCTAAAAACTGGAATAATTAAAAAATATAATAAAGAATGGGGGTGCCATTATGCAAAGTGATATTGATATTGTAGTTACTCAAAGTAAGGCTTTGGAAGCATTGCTGGAGCAAAAATTTGGAGCTACTGGGCGTGGTTTGCATGAAAAATTAACTAGCATTGAATATCAGCTTGAAGTTGGGCTAGTGAAGAATATACGTTGGATAGCCACTATGCGTAATAAAGTGGTACATGAAAATTTCCAATTGACCAATCAAAATGACTTTTTAAGAAGTTGTCAGCGTGCTTTAGAGGGTTTACAAAACACCCAAAATATTTTGAGAATTGTTGGTAAAACTAAAGAAATCAATACCGTAAATTGGAGTTTTTCATCACAAAACTCGCAACATACAACGTCGGAACGAGTAAATTCCTCATCACGAAATTCATATAACACAACACCCAAACGTATCGTATCTCATTCAAGAAGAAAAACTAAACGAAAGAATGAATCAGGTGGTTTTTTTGGGACAATCATTACAGTCATTATTTTTGGCATAATCGGGTATTTTGTGTATGGTTTTATTCAAGACTCTTTGCATCGTAATGAATTGACAAATCAACCTGTAATACAGGAAACCTTAGAAATAGCAAATACTCAAGCAGTAAATAGCAACCCTAATCATTTTCAATGTGATGGTAGAAAACATTGTTCTCAAATGCGATCACTTGAAGAGGCACGTTGGTTTGTAAGAAATTGTCCAGATACAAAAATGGATAGTGATCATGATGGTGAGCCATGTGAAAATGATTCACGTTGGTAAAAAAATCAGGCTTAAACCTGATCTTCACAAAAATGTAAAAAGGCTTTGAGTCCAGGACCTTGGTATTTTTGACGATGCACTAACATGTACAATGGGCGAGTTAATTGCCAATAAGGTGTATCAAGAATAACCAATTGACCTTTCTCCTCCAGCGGTTCAATCGCAAGCCGTGATACACAAGTCATCCCCAGACCATTGGCAACAA
>CAZKJI010000020.1:0-24267 GCA_964553005.1 uncultured Acinetobacter sp.
ACACAATAATTCGAGAGTTTTTTGATTTTTTTTCATAAAAATGCTTGAAAAAAACCGATTGACTCTCATATCGAATAACAAGCAAATCCCCTTTTAAATTCCATTTATTAAATAGGAAATCAGGGGGTTCACAAAATTTTAGAGGAACATCCCAAATGGCAAAAATTATTGGTATTGACTTAGGTACTACCAACTCATGTGTTGCTGTACTTGAAGGCGATAAAGTAAAAGTAATCGAAAATGCTGAAGGCGCACGTACAACTCCATCAATCATCGCTTATAAAGATGGTGAAATCTTAGTTGGTCAAAGCGCTAAACGTCAGGCTGTAACAAACCCGAAAAACACATTATTCGCAATCAAGCGTTTAATCGGTCGTCGTTATGAAGATCAAGCGGTACAAAAAGACATCGGTCTTGTACCTTACAAAATCATTAAAGCAGACAATGGCGATGCTTGGGTTGAAGTAAACGACAAAAAATTAGCGCCTCAACAGATCTCTGCTGAAATCTTGAAAAAGATGAAGAAAACTGCAGAAGACTATTTAGGTGAAACAGTTACTGAAGCAGTGATTACAGTTCCTGCTTACTTTAACGATGCTCAACGTCAAGCAACTAAAGATGCGGGTAAAATTGCAGGTCTTGATGTTAAACGTATCATCAACGAACCAACTGCTGCGGCACTTGCGTTCGGTATGGACAAAAAAGAAGGCGACCGTAAAGTTGCAGTTTACGACTTAGGTGGTGGTACATTCGACGTATCAATCATTGAAATCGCAGACCTTGATGGCGACCAACAAATCGAAGTGTTATCAACAAATGGTGATACTTTCCTTGGTGGTGAAGACTTTGATAACGCGTTAATTGAATTCTTGGTTGAAGAATTTAAGAAAGAACAAAGTGTGAACTTGAAAAATGATCCACTTGCGTTACAACGTTTGAAAGAAGCTGCTGAAAAAGCAAAAATCGAGCTTTCTTCATCAAATGCAACTGAAATCAACCTTCCATACATCACCGCTGATGCAACTGGTCCTAAACACTTAGTGATCAATGTAACGCGTGCAAAACTTGAAGGTTTAGTTGCTGATTTAGTTGCTCGTACAATCGAGCCTTGCAAAATCGCGCTTAAAGATGCTGGTCTTTCGACTTCAGACATCTCTGACGTAATTTTAGTTGGTGGTCAGTCTCGTATGCCACTTGTACAACAAAAAGTACAAGAATTCTTTGGTAAAGAGCCACGTAAAGACGTGAACCCTGATGAAGCTGTTGCAATCGGTGCTGCGATTCAAGGTGCTGTATTGTCTGGTGACAAAACTGACGTTCTTTTATTAGACGTAACACCATTAACTTTAGGTATCGAAACAATGGGCGGTGTATTAACACCAATCATTGAGAAGAACACTACGATTCCTGCGAAGAAATCACAAGTGTTCTCTACTGCTGCTGACAACCAGCCTGCTGTAGATATTTCTGTTTACCAAGGTGAACGTAAAATGGCTCAACAAAACAAATTGTTGGGTAACTTCCAATTAGGCGATATCCCACCTGCTCCACGTGGCGTACCGCAAATTGAAGTATCGTTCGACATCAACGCTGACGGTATCTTAAAAGTATCGGCTAAAGATAAGAGCACTGGTAAAGAGCAATCAATCCAGATTAAAGCGAACTCAGGTTTGTCTGATGCTGAAATCGAAGCAATGATTAAAGATGCTGAAGCGAATGCTGAAGAAGACCGTAAATTTGAAGAGTTAGCGAAAGCTCGTAACGAAGCAGATGCTTTAGTATCTAGCTCAAACAAAGCAGTTAAAGATCTAGGTGACAAAGTGACGGAAGATGAAAAAACTGCAATCGCTACTGCGGTTTCTGAGCTTGAAGCAGCAACTAAAGAAAATGATGTTGAAGACATCAAAGCGAAAACTGAAGCTTTACAAAACATCTTGATGCCAATCACTCAACGTGCTTATGAACAAGCACAAGGTGCTGGCGGCGCAGAAGGTTTTGATCCAAATGCATTCCAAGGTGGTGATGCTGGTCAACAACAAAAAGCGGACGATGGCGTTGTAGATGCTGAGTTTACAGAAGTAAAAGATGACAAAAAATAATTTGTCTCTTTAAAAAAAGACCGCGCGAAAGCGCGGTTTTTTATATTTTAAGATGAAGCATTTTGTTCAAAATATAGTTCACCCAAAATCGGCATAAACAAAGGTATTACACCACACGCTTTTATTTCTTCAATAAACTCAGGAATATTCACCCCTGGCAACAACTGAGGAACGTCATCAATCGGCGTCACCATGCTATCCCAATGACATGGAATAATGTATTTCGGTTTCAGTAATCGCACCACATCTTTGACATAGTTCGGACGATATTTCCGTCCAATCGCACACAGGCACACGATATCTGCCTGTCTCCCCTGCAACTCTTGTTCAATAAAATCGGCGGAATCAATGTGTACGAGACTAAGTTGTCCTGTGCTAATCCACCAATTAAACACTTGACCATGCCGCAGGTGATGAAATTTCGGTGGATAAGGTGGCGGTGTAGTCATATCCCCTGGTAATGGCACCCGACCAAACAATGCTTTGCCATGAATCGACGGCAGCCCAACAACTTGCCATTGCCCACATTCAATAATTTCCCGGCCTTTGGTTTCCAGCATTTGTGCTTCAGACAAACCTGCCGATCTCCCATACATCAAAGCAGCCTTCGAACCAATTAGGCGTGCACCTGTTTGTTTACATACCTCTGGTGCATCCAAGATATGATCGTAATGCGCATGCCCAATCAATACATCATCTGCATTTGGTATATGTTGTCTGACTAATTCAGGATCACTCAATAAAGGCTGAGTAAACGTTTGGGTTAAGTTTGGACGACTGATAAAAGGATCAAGCACAACTGTACGATGCTGATCAGAAAGAATGAATCCCGCCGTCCCCAAATATTTGATTTTTAAATTTTTAATGTTTGCCTCAGCAGGAGAATCTGCTGTCCATGCAGTATCAGGCGCTTTCAGTAAATATTTCAGCATATTGTGCCTTAATGTTTATTTTATTTATTCCTTCAGAATATGCATTAAAGCAGAATGTGATACATGTTGATATATTTTCCAGATATCTCTTATTCTTGTTATAGTTCAATTTATTTAGATCAAAAGTCTCTCTTAAACTGATTCATCTCATTTTCAGAAGAATAGAAAATACAATCATGCGCTTTTTAATTTTTTCAGGGTTAATTATTTTCTTATTAGGGTTAAGTTATCAAACTCAGAAACATCCTCAACTAAAATTCAATTCATTAGCTGACCGTATCACTCATCCAATAGATACTCGCCTGCGTTATCGAATCGCTGAGGTAGATCCTCGTTTTAAACTCAGTATTGAACAAGTACAAGAAATTAGCCAACAAGCAACTCAAATTTGGAAAGATGGTACAGGTCAAGATTATTTTGTTTATGACCCCAATGCCCAACTTGCGATTCACCTCATTTACGATGAACGCCAACAAGAAAGTGAACAACGCCGAGAACATATAACTCAACTCGAAGCGAATCAACAGGTATGGAAAGATAAAAAACAGCAATTAGACCAAATTGAACAAGAAATTATGCGGAGTAAGCAATTTTTAGATTTAAAACAAGAACAACTCAATCAACAAATTCAGCAATATAATCAAGAGCAGCTTTCTGCTCAACACAACCAATCTTCATCTGGGAATTCGACATATTTTCAGCAGAAACAACAAGAGCTACAAAGTAATATTGAGTTAGTGCAACAAGAAGTTAATCAATACAATCAAAGAATTACTCAATTAAATCAAAAAATAGATGAACTTAACTCACTGGATCAACAACTAGATGCTTCAGTTAAACAATACAAACAACGCTTTCAACCACATTTATTTCATAAAGGCTTATTTAATGGAAAACAAATTTTAATCTATGAGTTTGAATCAGATAACGATTTACGATTAACACTAGCACATGAACTAGGACACGCCCTTGGTTTACAACATGCAAACAGCCCTCAAGCTTTAATGTACCCTATTATGAAAGATCAAGAGATAGACCATTTCCGTCTCACTCAGGCTGACCGTGATTTATTATTAACAAGATAGCCTTTTATGGCTGAATTCGCCCTACAACAAGAGATTCAAGTTCATAATCAAAAAACTCAGCAACTTAATCGAGATATTCAAAAACTCAATCAAAATAATAAGTAACTTGTAGCATCAGCTCATCAATTTAATCAAACATTTCAGCCACGTTTGTTTCACAAAGGGCATTTCAATGGTAAACAGATTTTTATTTATGAATTTTCATCACTGATGATTTACGCCTCACTCTGGCACATGAGTTTGGACATGCACTAGGTTTAAAGCATACCAAAGATCCAAAATCACTGATGTATCCAAGAATCAAGGAACAAGATGCGAAGAACTTTCAACTCGCAGATGTCGATCTGGAACTACTCGGCTTTTCTCGTTAAGTCTCTGTTATAAGGATATGAGAAATCTATAAGCTGATGTTTTTAAAAAGATCGTAACAATGAGTCGATTCTTTTGATTTATTCATGTTATTGTGGTGTCAAAACATCATCTTAGTCTTAATGGAGATCAGCATGAGTTATTATCATATCCTCATTGAAGTGAATGACCACATCAGTACGATTGAACAGACTCGTGATATTGAAATCTTAGATATTCAGGATCTTAGTCCGTATCTTCATTCTATTTTGATCCCCTATTTCAATGAACATGAATTAGAGTTTGAAGATGAGAATCTTGCTTATAATGAAGTTCTACATCTCGAAGTTAAACAAACGCTCTTGCCAATTGAACACCTGATTGAAGAAGAACAAAAACAACTACCTAGCGATACAGATGTGACCATTACTGCTTACGAGATTTTTAATGATCGTGATTTAAGCCAAGATGTCACAGCAGTAATTTTTGATATTTTAGAAGCCATAAAATTAGATGCTGCACCCTAAATAAAATAAGGTCTGTGTTTAAGCAGACCTTATTTTATTTAAATATATTTATTGCATCATTTGTTTTGCTTGCTCTTGCCTAAATGCACGTAAAATTTGTTGACCAGCACGACCTGTAGGATTCAGGCCTAAGCGCATTTGCTCTTGGCGAATGGCTTGACGACTTTTGTCTCCAATCAATCCATCCACCACACCAATATCATAACCTCGCTTGACTAAAAACTGCTGAATTTCGCGACGTTCTGCACGTGAGGTGCCAGCATCATCTGTTGGCCAAGACGTTAAAAATGCTGTACCACCTCGTAAACGATCAGATAAATGAGCGATCGCTAAACCATAACTTTCAGCAGCGTTATAGCTATAAATTGCATCAAAGTTTTTAAAGACCAAAAATATTGGACCATTTGCGCCCGCAGGTGAAATCAATCCAGCAGGCGTACTACCCGATAAATTACCTTGAATTAAAGCTGTACCATCCGCACGAGTCACACCCTGTGCAACCCAGCTATTCAGCGACCTTTTATTACGGCGGCTTTCACCTGCAACTGACATACCTTGTGGAATTGTCACTTCAAAGCCCCATGGCATACCTGTTTGCCACCCTGCCCGTTTTAGGAAATTGGCCGTTGAAGCCAGAGCATCTGTGGTACTTGAAACCAGATCACGGCGACCATCATCATCAAAATCTACTGCTAAGCGCTCGTAGGTCGATGGCATAAACTGGGTATGACCAAAAGCCCCTGCCCATGAGCCATAGAGTTGATCTTGTGCTAAATCACCACGCTGTAAAACACGCATCGTCGCAAAAAATTCACTACGGAAATAACTTTGGCGGCGACCCTCGCAACTGAGCGTTCCCAAAGCCTGCAATAATGGATATTTACCTGAAATATCGCCGTAGTTACTTTCCACACCCCACACCGCCACTACAGTTTCTGCGGGTACACCATAAGCCTGTTCAACTCGATTTAAAACAGCACGATGTTGAGCAAGTTTCTGCTGCCCAGCCTGCACACGCTCATTATCCACAAGCCCAGACAGATAATCCCAGATTGGAGTCGAAAATTCAGGCTGGTAATTTAATTTATCAATGACTGAATAATCAGGCGTTAGGTTTTGTGTATAACGATCATAAGTCGCACCAGATACCCCAGATGCAATTGCCTGAGAACGCAAGTTCGCAATACACGACTGGAAATTTGTATTTGGTGAATAGGTACTGTTGGATGGTGCTGTCGTTGTCGCTGACACCGTTGCACCATTAATAATGAGTTCTGCATGCGCTTGATTAAATAAAGCAAATAAGGCAGTGCCCATAAATAAAGAAAAATAATGCTTCATGACCTAACCAAAATATTTGAATTCAAATTTCCATATCACCTTAACATGCTGTTTGAATATGTATCGTTTGGAAACGTAACTTTGAATTCATTTATTGTCTTTTAAATTTAAAACCTAATTTTTAAATTCATAATTTCGCCCTCGTTTTAAATTTAAAAGTTACCAACACCCTTCATTTAAATTCAAAACAAGCATCAATCACTATCTGTATTTTTGAATTTAAAAAATAACTTCATATCAACCATGTTTTTGAATTCAAAAATAGATACTTCATTTAAATTCATTCCAATTTACTAAAACAGCTCAAACCCACACACTATTCCTTACATTTCATAAAATTAAAATCAAAAATAGATATCCACAGCCTCAAAATTTAAATTCAAAACACAACAACACCTTTGGTTTTAAATTTAAAAAATGCATATTTTTGAATTTAAACCACAACACTCAACAACCCAGCATAATTTAAATTCAAATTTTTCACACTATTTTAAATTCAAAAGCCCAGCTTAAAGTTATCCACAGTGTGCCAAAAATGGTTCGTGCATTTTTTGAATTTAAAACTTTAAATTCAAAAAATCATACGCAATAAAAAAGCGACCCGAAGATCGCTTTTTTAGCTACTGTGGATAAGTTTAGATGTTCATATCATCTTTCAGTGCTAATGGAACTGGTAAAATCTGAGCTAATTGGCGGCATAACACGGTCAATTCATCACTATTGTTCGGCATCAAAGTAATATGACCAAGCTTACGACCAGCACGCTCAGACTTATTATAAAGATGTAAATGCGCACCTTTCAGTGCTAAAACATCTTCTGATTTCGGGTGTTGACCAATGATATTGATCATCACTGTTGGACGCACAACATCGGTTGCTCCTAGCGGCAAACCTGCTACTGCACGGATATGATTTTCAAACTGCGAGCAAATCGCACCTTCAATCGACCAATGTCCTGAATTATGAACACGACATGCCATTTCATTGGCATAAAGCCCTTGTTCAGTCACGAATAATTCAAGTGTAAGTACACCCACATAATTAAGATGATTCAACAACCGAGTAATATAGTCTTGTGCAACTGGTTGTAAATCTGTGCTATTTGGTGCAGGAACGATTGAGTGTGACAATATGCCATTGTGATGGTGGTTTTCAGCAAGTGCCCAAGTTTTGACATCACCATCTTGACCACGCACCGCAATAATGGATACTTCACGGCTAAATTTCACAAAACTTTCAGCAATCAAGCTTTTGGCAGGCCCTAATTCAGCCCAAGCTGTATCAATTTGATCTTCAGAACGTAATACGAACTGACCTTTACCATCGTAGCCACCTGTTACGGTTTTTAATACGATAGGTAATCCAAGTTCAGCCACGGCTTGCTTTAAGCTGTCCAAGCTATCCACAGCACGATACGGTGCAACTGGAATACCGAGTTCGTCAAACAAACTTTTTTCTGCCAAGCGATTTTGTGCTGTCGCCAAAGCAAGGCGAGGAGGGTGCAGTGTTTTGGTTTGGGTCAAAACATCTACATCAGCAACAGGCGTATTTTCAAATTCAAGACTGAATACATCGGCACTTGCGATGAAATCTTGTAGTGCTTCTGGATTTTTACTTGAAAATACAGGACCTAAAATAGCTGCTGGGCAGTCTGTTTCGGCTTCGAAAAAGCTACATTGAATATTGAGTGGTAAAGCTGCTTGCGCCATCATGCGCCCAAGCTGTCCACCACCAAAAATACCGATGGTTTTATTCATGATTGGCCCCGTTATACTTGACCAGGAATGTTATTGTTCGATACTTTTTCCGTTTGAGCTGTGCGGAAATCAGCCACATTTTTAGCAATATCTGGGCGGGTTAAACCTAGAATTTGCGCTGCAAGAATTGCCGCATTGGTTGCACCTGCCTGACCAATCGCTAAAGTCCCCACAGCAATACCCGCTGGCATTTGTACAATCGAAAGCAATGAGTCAACGCCATTTAAAATTGAAGATTTAACAGGCACGCCAAGCACAGGCAAATCAGTTTTAGCAGCACACATCCCCGGTAAATGCGCAGCGCCGCCAGCACCCGCAATAATCACCTGAATACCACGATCACGTGCTGTTTCAGCATATTCAAATAAACGATCTGGCGTACGGTGCGCAGAAACCACCTCAGCTTCAAAAGGAACACCCAATTGTTTGAGCATATTAGCGGTATGTTCAAGTGTTGCCCAATCTGATTGAGAACCCATGATAATTCCGACTAAAGGTTGGCTATCTGTTGCGACCGCATTCATTGGCTTTTCCAAAACATGATAAAAATAGGGAAATGTCTCGACTTACGCCAAGCACAAAGGAATAAATTGGCAAATATTATAGCGGTTTTTTCAGGCATCCCCAACTAAAGAACATTAGGGCAGTAGCCGAAAAATTAGCTCTGGTTACGGAACACAAAATAGACACAGCCCATTAAGCAAAACATCGCCCAGACATAATCCAACTTGAATGGTTGTTTAAACAGAAAAATCATAAAGGGCACAAACACAATCAGCGTAACAACTTCTTGGGTGATTTTCATTTCGCCCAAACTCCAACCCTGTTGATTTAATAGTTTAGTTGCAGGAATCATAAAACTATATTCCAATAGAGCAATCAACCAACTAAACAAAATCGCTTGCCAAAGCGGCGCATTGTGTAAAATTTTCAGATGCCCATACCACGCCATCGTCATAAAACAGTTAGAAATGATCAACAAACATAATGCTAAAAGTGTAGGGCTCAATCGGATGTCCTTTTATAAAAATAAGGGCTGAATCATTTGCATTTGAATACATCAGAATAACGTTAAAATCACTCAATTTTAAGTTAATAACAACAACGAATTTTGACTATCTTTTCAATGTCAGCCTTGCTATCGTTGCGATTGATTTTTATTGATAACGACAATCATACACACGAGATTAGTGCTGTATGTAAAGCAGTGGAGAAGGCGCATTATGCATCTGCATATTTTGGGTATTTGTGGCACATTTATGGGGTCTTTGGCTCTATTGGCACGAGATTTAGGACATAAAGTCACAGGTTCAGATGCCAATGTTTATCCACCCATGTCGACTCAACTGGAAAATGCAGGGATTGAATTGATGCAGGGCTATGAGCGTAGCCATTTGCAACCGCATCCTGATCTTGTGATCGTCGGCAATGCCATGAAGCGTGGTATTGATGCCGTTGAATATATGCTCAATGCAGGCTTACCTTATATTTCAGGTCCACAGTTTTTGGCAGATCATGTATTGCAGGGCAAGCATGTACTTGGTGTGGCGGGGACACATGGCAAAACCACAACCACGACCATGCTGGCTTGGGTACTGGATCAGGCAGGTTTAAATCCTGGTTTCCTGATCGGTGGCGTACCGCTTGGTTTTAGCGAAAGCGCACGTTTGGGTGGTGGAAAATATTTCTGTGTAGAAGCCGATGAGTATGATTCTGCCTTCTTCGATAAGCGTTCTAAGTTCGTTCACTATCATCCAAAAACTGCGATTTTAAATAACCTTGAATTTGATCATGCCGACATCTTTGATGACCTCGCTGCCATTCAAAAACAGTTTCACCATTTAGTGCGTACCATTCCAAGTGAAGGTCGTATTATTGCGCCGATTACTGAAACCAATATTGATGAAGTGCTAGAACAGGGCTGCTGGACGCCTGTGGTTCGTACCAGTCTTGAGCCAAATGACCAAGCTGCTTTATCTGCGGAGCTGATCAGTGCTGATGGCAGTCATTTTAACGTGCTTGAACACGGTCAAGTGATTGGTGAAGTGAAATGGAACATGACAGGGCAACACAGTGTTGCCAATGCCTTAGCCACCATTGCCGCAGCTCAGCATGTCGGTGTAACGATTGAACAGGCGTGTGAAGCCTTATCCAACTTCGGTGGGGTAAAACGCCGTATGGAGCTGTTAGCAACGGTTCGTGGTATCGAAGTCTATGATGACTTTGCCCATCATCCAACCGCAATTGAAACCACTCTGGACGGCGCACGTAAACGTCTAGGCGAACGTAAACTGTGGGCGATCATTGAGCCACGCTCTAATACCATGCGTATGGGCAGCCATAAAGATGGTTTGGCACATTCAGCACGTTTAGCTGATGAAGTGATCTGGTATCAACCAGAAGGCTTGGACTGGGATTTACAGCCTGTGATTGCCGCTTCATCAAACAAGGCCGAAGTTAGCCGCTCTTTAGATGAGATCATTGCCCGTGTGGTGAATGAAGCAGGTGAGGGCGATGCTGTGGTGATTATGTCCAATGGTGGTTTTGGTGGATTACACCAAAAGTTGATTACGGCTTTGTCGTAATCTAGCCTATAGCACACTTTCATAATTCAATCTTGTCACGGTATTTACTACCGTGACAGGCGGCATGGATGCCGCCCGTTGAGCAGGGGTTACATGGACGCACCCTCTGCTCAACAAAGGATTTTTGTTACCTTGCGGAGTAAACTCCTCACCCATGAAAAGTAAGGAAATGCCTCTACAAAAACAATTAAACCTATATAAGGCTGTGCAGCCTTTTCCAAATGAAACATATCCAATCCATTTATTGTAATTAACTCAATTTATTCACCAATTTCAACGGCAAAATTTTCATTGCAATTCCCATTGGTAACCACGGCCACTGCGGCACATACGCCTTCACGGGTTCCTTCTCAATCGCTTTCACCAAAGCCTTACTTCCAGTTTTCTCATCCACTTCAAACGGTAATTTCTTGGCACCTTCATTCAATTCAGTGCGAATATAACCTGGGAAAATCGTTGAGACTTTAATTGGAGTATGCAGTAACTCAGCACGAATCCCTTCAGCCAAATGCGCCACCGCAGCTTTACTCGCGGCATAGGTCGATAAATGCTTTGGTAAACCACGCATTGCACTCATCGAGGAAATCACCACCAAATGCCCTTTATTTTGCGCTCTAAAGATTTCAACCGCGGCTTCACATTGCGCCAATGCCGAAATAAAATTGGTTTCAGCCGTAGCGCGGTTTACATCAAAATGACCCTTACCGATACGGCGACCTTCACCCACACCTGCATTGACAATAATTCGGTCAATCGTTCCAAATTCTTGCTGAAAGGCTTTAAAAACCGTAAACACATCATCGTAATAGGTCACATCAAGACTTTTGATTTTGACCTGAATCGAAAACTGGCTTTGCAACTGTTGTTGTAAGGCTTCTAAACGCTCTAAACGTCGTGCACAAAGCGCTAGATTGTAGCCTTTGGCAGCAAATTCACGCGCCATACCTGCGCCCAAACCCGAGCTTGCCCCTGTAATTAAAATGGTCTTTGCCATGCCTGCCACCTATATTTTTAAATCCATGTTAAAAGTTCAGCATCACGTGTTTTTAAATAATGATGCTCATTAAAGCTCAGTAATTGCAAACGTCCATCTGTCCAACGCAGTGTGGTAATACTGGCATTGGCAATCGACCAATTTAGCGCAAAGATCTGCTTTGCATTCAAACCTAATACTTTACCTACCGCCACAGAGATCACGCCGCCTGAACTAAATACGACGGCTTGACGATGCTTGGTCATATCAATACTTTCGCAAAGCGATTGTAATGCTTGCTCAACACGTGATTGAAAGCCTAACCATGTTTCATGATATTCATGGTCATATTGCGCTCCAATCCAACGATCAATCGCACCATCAAAGATTTTGGCCAGATAAGCACGTGGATTGGCCATCAATTCAACATCCTGTTTCAGCAATTCAGGCTGATTAAAACGCGGTTCATATTGAGCAAAGACATGCTGATGATCAAACTCATTCCACGCCGATTCGGTTTGAATGGATGCATTATGGAAACTTTGCGATAAAGCGAGTTGCGCCGTCTGCTGATGACGTTGCATTGAACCTGCAACCACTAAAGGCGTTTGTTTTAGGGTTTGTTTAAAAAAATCACCCACAACCTGTGCCTGTTGTTCACCTTTAGCTGAAAGCTGATCGTAGCTCGCTGCACCAAACGACGCTTGCCCATGCCGCACCAAATAAATTGTGCTCATCGTTTTAAAATATCCTGTAGTTTTGCAGCATATTCAGGAATCAACTGCTGTGCTTCAGTATTGTTTTGGGCTATCAGTTTTAAAGCCCGAATATGTAAGGCATGAATCAAAATCCAAAAATCCTTAAAGGCGGGATTATCAGTTTGCTGATGGTAATAACGATAATAAATCTGTTGCGCAATCACGGCTAAACGGAACAAACCAAACACTTCATAAAAGGCCCAATTCGTTGGTTGCAAACCTGTTTTTTCCAGATAGTAATCCACCACCTGTTGACGTGTCAGCATACCTTTTAAATTGGTCGGTTGACGGCGGCTTGATTTCATCAGCGCATCATCATCCTCTTGAATCCAGTAGGCAAGGGCGCTGCCCAAATCCATCAATGGATCACCGAGTGTTGCCATTTCCCAATCCAGCACACCAATCACTTTTGTAGGTTGTTGTGGATCTAAAATGACATTATCAAAACGCCAGTCATTATGAATCACGCAAGTTTTAGCATCGGCAGGGATATGTTCCAACAACCACTCACGCACAAAAGCAAAATCAGGTACATTTGGCGTGAGTGCTTTGCTATAACGTGCATCCCAACCTTCGACTTGACGGCGACAATAACCTTCACCTTTGCCCAGTTGTTCCAATTCTGTACCTTGATACGGCACTTGATGCAGCTCGATCAATTTATCTAGAACATTCAGGCACAATTGCTGTACCTGTTGCTCATCTAACTGTAATTCTTTCGGTAAATTGGCGCGTGGAATAATGCCCTCGATCCGTTTCATCACATAGAAGTCACAGCCAATTACGCTCTCGTCCTGACACAGTGCCATCATTTCAGGCAGGACAGGGTAGAACGGCGCAAGATGCTTCTGCACATTGTATTCACGTTCCATATCATGCGCTGATTTGGCTTTGGTGCCTTTCGGTGGACGACGTAAGATCAGATCAGCATTGTCATATTGCAAACGATAGGTCCAATTCGATGCACCACCCGAATATTGGGTGACTTGTGCCTGTCCTTGTAGATTTATACCTTGGTCTTTTAACCAGTTTTCAACAGCGGAAATATCCAATTCTTCACCGTGACGAACCTGACCACCCACATCAATCACTGCCATTTTCTTATATCCTTATCAACGACCATAGCCACGTTTTTTGAGTTCTAGTTTAGCAATCATGCCCTTATGTACTTCGTCTGGTCCATCAGCTAAACGTAAACTGCGTGCCTGATTAAAGAATGCAGTCAGTGGTGTATCACGTGACACACCTTCGCCGCCATGAATCTGAATCGCCATATCCACCACATTTTGCAATACGGTTGGTGCAACCACTTTGATTGCAGAAATTTCGGTGAGTGCCGCCATATTACCTAAAGTGTCCATCTTGTAAGCCGCATACAGCGTTAATAAACGGGCTTGGTCGATTTGCACACGGGCTTCCGCGACACGTTCTAAATTCCCACCCAACTTTAATAATTCTTTACCAAATGCTTTACGGGACATGCCACGATCAATCATCAACTCTAAGGCTTTTTCAGCTGCGCCAATACAACGCATACAATGGTGAATACGCCCTGGCCCTAAACGCCCTTGCGCAATTTCAAAACCTTGTCCTGCGCCGCCAATAAAGTTGCTCACTGGCACACGCACATTGTCAAAACTAACTTGCCCATGTCCATGTGGCGCATCGTAATCACCAAACACAGGCAACATTCTTTCAATCGTCACGCCTTGCGTTTCAATCGGTACTAAGACCATCGAATGTTGATGATGACGGTCTTTGCTCTCGTCAGGGGTATAAGCCATGAAGATAATCACTTTGGCATTGGGATCACCCAAGCCCGATGACCACCATTTACGCCCATTCAGGACGATTTCATCACCATCAATCACTGCCGTGGCTTGCATATTAGTGGCATCACTGGAAGCCACGGCGGGTTCAGTCATACAGAACACTGAACGGATTTCTCCTGCAAGCAAAGGTTGCAACCATTGCTGTTTTTGTGCCTCGCTACCATAGCGCCATAACACTTCCATATTGCCGCTATCAGGCGCATTACAGTTAAATACGATGGGTGCAAGTAAGCTACGTCCAGTCAGTTCGGCAATATGCGCATATTCCTGAACCGATAAACCAGCACCCAATTCCGCATCGGGCAAAAACATATTCCATAAGCCAGCCGCTTTAGCCTTATCTTTCAATTGTTGTAATTGTTCAGGCCACTGCCACTTGGTCCAGTCACCATCCACATTGAGATGATGGACGTCATCCCAGAATGTCTTTTCGATCGGTTCAATTTCTTGTTGGATAAAGGCTTTAGTTCGTGCAATAAAATCCTGTGCGCGCTCAGATAATGCAAACATCATCATTTCCCTCAAAGTAAAAATTTGGCGAAGCTTGATTCGCTGCTTTACATCACCATAAGCGAAAATTTATTATGAATGAAATGATTTTATTTTATTCAAAACTATGAATCAGATTCATAATACTAGCCCATTGGAAGTGGCTCACTTTCATCGTATTGATATTAATTTATATCCGCTGTTTATTGCGATTTTTGAACAAAAGAGCATTTCCAAAGCTGCCCAATTGTTGTGTATCAGCCAATCTGCGGTCAGCCACGCCTTGCAGCGTTTACGTGTACAACTTAAAGATGAGCTGTTTGTGCGTAGTGGGCAAAAAATGCTGCCTACGCCTTATGCTGAGCAAATTTATCAGCCGATTCAAATGGCTTTATTGAGTATTCAAAAAATCGCTATGCCTCAGCAAGATTTTAGGCCGAGCATGCTACAAAGTATAAAAATCGCGATTCATGATGAAATCGAACCCATTATTTTTCCTCAATTGGTCAATCACTTTGCCAAGCAAAATCTCAATATCCAGTTCTTTAGTTCTAAACTTGATCGTAAAAATATGTTGGCTGATTTGTCAGCACAACAAATCGATTTTGTGATTGACTTAGTACAACCGTATCAAGCTCATTTACAGTTTGAAAACCTGATTGAAGATTATTTTGTGGTCTGCACACAGCAAACTAAAATGAATTTATCTCTGTATTTATCATCACCGCATATTGGTGTGTCATCACGGCGTACGGGGTTATTATTGGAAGATATTTATCTTAATCGGCAACAATTGTCTCGGCAAATTTTTCTACGCTGTCAGCACTATTCGACAGCTTTACAGGTCTTAGCGCAGCACCCAAATGCAATACTGACTATCCCTCAAAGTATTCTAAAACATCTACACTATTCAAAAGATTTACAGATTCATGCACTTCCGATTGAATTACCCAAAATCAATATGGGTATGTATTGGCATGAGCACGTAAAACACAATCCTCGACATCAATTTTTACGCACAGAGATTTTGAAAATTTTTAATCCTGACCTAATTTGCTGAAGATTTGCACATTTGCTAAAAATGTGTAATTCTATACACACATTTGGATGTCACCATCCATACAGAATTCGTTTGACAAGGGGAGTAGCCTCCTCCAAACCTAGGTAGTGTAGTTAAAATACTTAGGTGTCAGAGCTTCGTCATTACACTTTGCAAAAAGTCGGACTCTGAGCATCGCAATCGATTTGTGATGTAGGCAAGACCTTGATCATGTTGAAACAGATGTATTTATTCATCTGGCAACTGGTCAAGGTTTTTTTATGCCCAGTTGCTAGATAGGGAGTTGTGATGGAAACTATCGGTAATCTATGGCTGTATGTCGTATTCTTCGGCCTTGTCACAGTCATGCTTTTGGTCGATTTTTTAGGCTTTAAACAAAAACAAAACCAAGATGTTCCAATCAAGCAAGCGGCTTACTGGAGTATTGCTTGGGTCACTGTAGCAGTGCTATTTGGTGGGGGCTTGTGGCTCTATCTACAGCAAACAGTAGGACTCACCCTTGCGAATCAAAAAACCATGGAATACTTCGCAGGTTATCTACTGGAAAAATCACTGGCAATTGATAACGTCTTCGTTTGGCTGATGATCTTCGCAGCTTTTGCAATTCCACCTGCATTGCAACGTAAAATCCTACTCTACGGCGTACTCGGCGCAATTGTCTTAAGAACCATTTTTATCTTTATTGGGGCTTGGTTCGTACAAGAATTTTCTTGGGTACTTTATATTTTCGGTGCATTCCTTGTTTATACAGGTTTCAAATTCCTAAAAGGACAAGACGAAGAAACCAATATTGAAGATATTAAATTACTGAAATGGTTACGCAAACACATGCGTATTACCCCTCAACTTGAAGGTAATAAATTTTTCGTCCGTCAAAATGGCGTGTTATGGGCAACACCTTTATTTTTAGTTTTAATCTTAGTTGAAGCATCTGATGTTATTTTCGCGGTTGACTCTATTCCTGCGATTTTCGCTGTAACCAGTGACCCGTTCATTGTATTAACAGCGAACTTAATGGCGATTTTGGGTTTACGTGCAATGTTCTTCTTACTTGCTGGCTCTGCATCTAAATTACATTATTTGCCTTATGGTTTGGGCATTATCTTATTGTTTATTGGTGCGAAAATGTTATTGCTGGATGTGTTCCACATGCCAATCTGGATTTCATTGAGCTTTATCGTACTGGTACTCAGTATCACCGCTTATCTATCATTACGTCATAATAAAAAGCAATTGCAATCTTAATCAGTTGAATTCAGGCATTTGATAGATTCAGGTGCCTGAACAGTTAAATCATAAAAATAGACTGTACATTAAAAAAACAGATCAATATGATATGGCGGCTTAAAGCTTTTATCTTTCTTAATCAGAAACATAATAAACAAGACTTGCTCACATATTTATGTCGATCAAGCAAATTAAAATGAGTGGGGTCTCATGCGTTCTAAAAAAATTAATCTTGTAGTTGTGCCATTATTACTGAGTGCTTGCAGCCATAATGATGGGCCGCTAGTACAAGATGTTTATAACAATCAATATGATTGTGCAACAGACTGGAATACTGAAACTTGTGAAGAAGAAAATAGCTCAGGGGGTGGAAGTTCTACTGCTGGCGTTCGCTATTATGGTGGTTTTGGTTCTGGGCGTTATTTAGGACCACAATATTATCAACATAATCGTGAAGTCTCTTTTAAAGGTAATACCTTGAGACCACATACCAATCTCAGTGTGGGACAACCTTCAATTTCAACCACTGCAAAACGCTATTCTGTATCATCACCTATTCGTGGCGGTTTCGGTCGTGGCGGCTCATCATTTGGCGGCTAATTAAAAGACTGAAACTCAAGATGAAAAGAAAAATATTAGCACCCCGCACAGACTGGCAACTCGAACACCAAAAAATTGGTTTCGATTATTTTAATTTACCATCACTTGATGGCTCAATTTACTGGTCAGAAGGAATTGCCTACGAATTTACATTGAAGCAAATTGAACAGCTTGAAGATGCAGCTAATGAGCTCCACCAAATGTGTTTAGCTGTGACAAGTGATTTGATTCAACGCGGTAATTATCCTGATTATTTCCAGATTCCAGTTGCTGCAATTGCACAAATCGAACAGTCTTGGCGACAAAATGCGCCGATGCTGTATGGACGCTTTGACTTTGCCTATGATGGGCGCAATATCAAAATGCTGGAATACAATGCTGATACTCCCACAGGACTGTTAGAGGCATCAGTAGCACAATGGCTATGGATCGAACAAGTATCTGGGATTTCGAATCGAGATCAGTTTAACAGTATTCACGAAGACTTGATTAAGCGTTGGAGAACGATTCTACCGCGAGGAAGTCACGTGCATTTTGCAGCCTGTCAGGAGGCAGGGCGAGAGGATTGGGGCAATCTAGAATATTTAATGGATACCGCCTTTCAAGCGCATCTACAAGTTTCTGAACTTTCAATGGAAAATATTGGCTGGAATGGACAGAGTTTTGTTGATCTGAATAATCGACCCATTCAAAACCTATTCAAGTTATATCCTTGGGAATGGATTTGGGAAGAATCATTCTCTCAATATCTGAGTCCGCAATCGAATTGGATCGAACCATGTTGGAAAATGCTGCTCTCTAATAAAGCGATTTTAGTGGAGCTTTGGAAACGCTATCCAAATCACCCACTTTTAGTTGAGACCCATCATTTTGATCCCCAGCAAAAATTCTCTGGCAAATGGGTGAAAAAACCGATCTTAGCAAGGGAAGGGGCGAATATTCGAGTGTTGCAAGATGGTCAAGATCAAGGGGCTGCTTCTGGTAGTTTCTATTTTGATGACTATGATAAATATGGCTATGTAGTACAAAAATGGGTAGAGACTCCATTGTTTGCTGGTCAGTTACCCACGCTGGGTTTATGGATGGTGGGACATCAGTGTGCAGGCATGTCGATTCGTGAGGACTGCTACGACATTATTGGCAATGATGCCCATTTCGCCGCGCATTATTTTATAGAGTAAATCTAGATAACAATCATCAATCGGTCAGGATTTAATGACATACATCCTGACCGTATCAAGTTTAAATCGTATGAGCTGCCACACGTTTCATATAAGACACCAAACGAGTAAAAAATAAAATTTGCAGAAAAATGGTAAAAGCCGAAACACACCATTCGTACCACATTTCAAATGCGGTTTGCGCTAAACCAAAATATTGATAAACTCCCAATAAAACTAGCCCAAAAACAATGCCAAACACAGTATTTTGCATCAGAATAGGAAAGGACAACGCCGTGACCCGATTTAAGAAATGGATACCTTGATCAGCACCATTGGCTTGATAAGTCCGTTGAATCCCAATCAGCATAATCAATAGGGTCAATGCAGCTTCAATCCCAATCACTCGAATATCAGAATAAGGCGAATACATACCGTAATAGTACACCGCACTCACCACCAATGCCGCTGCGAGATAATAGTTTTTATAATGTTGTTTACTTAGAGTATCTTCAGCCAACTCATGCGCTAAAGCTTTGGTATTCCAATAATACATGTGTATTTTTCTCAAGAAGTATCATTATTGCTGACAATTTACGTATTTACACCGAAAAGTAAAGTGAATTGATCCAATCAATTACTCATACCTCGCTCGGCTTTCTATACTTAAATTAGACGAATAATCCAGTAAAACGAGCAAAATCGAGTACAATCAATCGAAAAAAGTAAAATTGTAGGTTGTTATGACTTTGGCTACTCCCATCACTGTTATTCGTGGTCGCTTCTTAGATATTCAAAAAATCGTTTCTCAAGCTGCTGAAATTGCAGATCAAGTCCGTTATCTCGAAGATGGTGTCCTCATCACGGAACAAGGCAAAATTCGCTGGTTTGGCACGTGGAACGACGCTCAAGACCATCTTCCAATCAATATTGAAATTCAGCATTATCCAGAACAGTTGATCATCCCAGGCATGATCGATACGCACATTCACTTTCCACAAACGGAAATGGTCGGTGCTTACGGCGAACAGCTTTTGAGCTGGTTAAACACTTATACGTTCCCAACTGAAATCCAGTTTAAAGACAAATCTTATGCGAGCGAGATCGCCAAGTTTTTTGTGAATGAACTGCTTAAAAATGGCACAACCACTGCACTAGTATTTTGTACGGTTCATCCTGAATCAGTAGATGCTTTATTTGAAGCCGCAGAACAGCATCAGATGCGTCTAATTGCAGGTAAAGTCATGATGGATCGTCATGCACCTGAAGCCCTGTGTGATACCGTAGAGAGCAGTTATGATGATTCTAAGGCACTCATTGAGAAGTGGCATGGTCAAGGTCGTGCGTTATATGCCATCACACCACGTTTTGCTCCAACCTCTACACCTGAACAACTTGAAAGAGCAGGGCAACTCAAAGCTGAATATCCTGATGTGTATGTACATACACATCTAAGCGAAAATAAAGATGAAATTGCATGGGTTAAAGATTTATTCCCAGCACAAAAGGGTTATTTAGATGTCTATCATCATTATGGCTTAACGGGTCAGCGTTCTGTATTTGCTCACTGCGTTCATTTAGAAGATGCTGAATGGCAATGTATGCATGAGACCGAATCTGCAATTGCGTTCTGTCCAACCTCAAATTTATTTTTGGGGAGTGGTTTATTTCCGCTGAACAAAACATGGCAGCAGCAAGTTAAAGTTGGATTGGGAACTGACGTTGGGGCAGGAACCTCTTTCAGTTTATTACAAACTGTCAATGAGGCTTACAAAGTTCAACAGCTTCAGGGTGACAAATTATCAGCTTACGAATCGCTGTATCATGCGACCTTAGGTGGCGCAAAAGCGTTAGACTTAGATGACAAGCTAGGCAATTTCAACGTCGGTAAAGAAGCCGATTTTGTGGTGTTAAATATTAAACCAACCGCACTGCAACAATTACGTCAGTCACGTTCCAAATCACTTGAAGATAGCCTATTCGCCTTGTTTACGATGGGCGATGACCGCAATATTGAGGCGACTTATATCTATGGACAAAAGGCCTATCAGCAAAACCAAAGCATTTAATTCAAAAAGCTTAGGACTTCTCTTATTGGCGATCGGATGCGCTGTCTTACTTCGACGAGACAGTCATTCCTCTCAAAATGATACATTTTCATCAGCATCAAAAGATGCATGAAAATTCATTTTGTTTTAAAATTCTCGTATTAACTCAAGATTTCGAGGTGTTGCAGGTCAACACCTTTTTTATTTTCCCATTTTTAAAGTTTTAGGAATCTGCCAATGACCATTGCAATGCGAATTATGATTTCCAGTGAAGAGATTCAAGCCAAAGTCAAAGAACTCGGTGAGAAAATCAATGCACACTATGCTCAAAGTGACAAGGAACTGGTATTGATTGGTTTACTGCGTGGTTCAGTCATTTTTATGGCAGATTTGTGCCGTGCTATTGAAAAACCGCATGAACTCGACTTTATGACCGTTTCAAGCTATGGCGGTGGCACAGTTTCAAGCCGTGATGTCAAAATCCTGAAAGATCTGGATGGTGAGATTCACAGTAAAGATGTGCTTGTTGTTGAAGATATTATTGATTCAGGGAATACCTTGAGCAAAGTCGTTGAAATGCTCAAAACACGTAATCCAAACTCAATTGAACTTTGTACTTTGGTAAGCAAACCTTCACGCCGTGAGATTGATTTAGAAGTAAAATTCTTAGGTTTTGAAGTCGAAGATCGCTTTATTGTCGGTTACGGTTTAGATTTCGATCAAAAGTATCGTCACTTACCCTTTATCGGTGAAATCGGTCTTTGATCAATTATAAAAGGCGCTTTAAAGTGCCTTTTTTATTCTAGCTTGTTAATCAAAGCACGATAAAGATTGCACAAAAATACGACATAAGTGGGCAATCCACTACAGACAAAAGCCGCCATAATCACGCAGGATAATTATAAATACCGTTGTTAAAACAAGGAGAAAAGACAATGTGGTCTCTAATTGTGGCAATTGTGGTCGGTTTTTTTGCAGGTTTAATTGCCCGTGCGTTGCATCCTGGTGAAGATAAAGCAGGATTTATTGTAACCACCCTGCTGGGTATCGCAGGTTCATTGCTGGCAACCTACGGTGGCCGTTTGCTGGGCCTATACGGCGAAAATTCGGCGGCAGGATTTATTGCCTCTGTGATTGGTGCAGTGATTATTCTGTTTATCTACAATCTGGTCAGCAAAAAAGCCTAAACCGTTTGAATACTCCCAATTCATGCTGTAATGGTTTGGGATTTGTTTATTTATAAGCCCAGTTCTTTCCAGATCAACTGAATTTCCTCGGCACTCCGTACACCCGTCATTTTAAAACCCGTCTCAAAAATCAGGGTAGGGGTGCCCTCAACGCCCAGTTTACGTCCTAATGCCAGATTACGCTCAATTGGGTTGGCACAGGTTTTTTCTTTAGGCTGAGTATTTTTTTGCAGCAGGTTTTTCCATGCATAGGCCTGATTCGGATCACACCAAAGCTGTTTGGAAACCGCCAGTGATTGGGATTTTAATGGATAGATAAAAGTGTAAATGGTCACATCATTCAGCTTGTCCAGTTCTGCTTCCAGTTTTTTGCAGTAAGGACAATTGGGGTCTGAAAACACCACAAGCTGGCGTTTTCCCATTCCCTGAACGGTTTTGATGGCATCCCTGAATGGCAACTGCTTCCAGTCCACCGAGTTTTGCTGCAAAACCAAATCTTTGGTGAGATTTTTTTGGTCTTTTAAACGAATCATGGAACCAATAAACATATGTTGGGCATTTTCATCCAAATAAATAATCTGATTATCTAAATTGGCACTGTATAGTCCTGACATTTCCGTGGCCTGAATATTACTCACCTGTATATTGGGATAATGCCTGCTTAAATTACTTTTTAATGTCTCCACATTAGCCAGACTGATGGCTGAAATACAACTCAATAATGAAAACATGGCAATTCTTCCAAACATGGATATTCACTCAGGGATTGTTACGCTGCTTATTGTAATACAGCTTGATTGCACAAACAGCCGAACTTACCGAGCAGCAACCAAAAACCAAACAGCAATACTAAGGTTTCACGTGGAACATATCTCCCAACATCACAGGTTTCGCTACTTTAAACTCCAGTTGCATCTGTGTTCCACGTGAAACCTTTTAGTTCATGTCTCAAATAATGATTCATTATATAATCCATTTTAGGAATAAACTGACAATAAATATCACATCCTTTTGATATACAGATATAAAAGGGCGGATTCAAGCAAAATAAGGTGGATCATCCCATTAAATTTTGGAATAATTCCGCCATAACCCATCATTGTGTTATATCCAGACTCAAATGATTCTCAAAATTCGTTTTGATGAAACGTTTTTTTTAAGGATTCTCATTTGAAAGAAACAAGGATATGTTTTTGGCCAAATGAGATTCAATCCACTCAACTGATTATTTTCGATTTTATCCAGTTTAGGTATAGCGATGTACAACGCGGAACTACTAGAAGAAGCTAAAACCTTTATGTTTCACATGCTCACCAAAGTGGTGGAGTATGGAGGCTCTGATTTATTTATTACGGCAGATTTTCCTCCAAGCATTAAATTGCAGGGCCTGATGCGTCCTCTGGGACAGCAAGCCCTGACAGCAGAAAAAACCAAGTTATTTGCCTATAGCCTGATGAATGAAAAGCAGCGCCATGAATTTGAAAATGAGTGGGAATGTAATTTTGCCATCAATGTTCCCAACGTTTCACGTTTCCGTGTCAATGTGTTCAAGCAGCAGCTCCAGACAGGTATGGTGATTCGGACCATCACTTCCGAAATTCCTACCTTTCAAAAGCTGAAACTTCCAGAATCCCTTAAAAACGTCATGTTGGAAAAGCGTGGTCTGGTCTTGGTGGTGGGAAGCACAGGCTCAGGAAAATCAACATCTCTGGCTGCAATGATTGACTATCGTAATGAAAACTCGGCAGGGCATATCATTACCGTTGAAGACCCAGTGGAATATGTCCATAAGCATAAAAAGTCGATGGTGACCCACCGTGAAGTTGGAGTTGACTGCCACACTTGGCACCATGCCTTGAAAAATACCCTGCGTCAGGCACCTGACGTGATCCTGATTGGCGAAATCCGTGATACTGAAACTATGGAACATGCGATCGCCTTTGCCGAAACAGGACACCTCTGTCTGGGTACACTGCATGCCAACAATGCCAACCAGGCCCTTGACCGTATTATTAACTTCTTTCCTGAAGAACGCCGTAATCAATTGCTGATGGATCTTTCATCTAATATGAAAGCGATTATTTCTCAACGCTTGGTCCGTACTCAAGATGGTCAAGGTCGTCGTGCAGCCGTAGAGATTCTACTGAATACACCATTAATTGCAGAAAATATCTTAAAAGGCTTTGTACACGACAAAAAAAGACAACTCATTGAAATAATGGCATAATACTTGTTTTCTAACGACGAATATGATGACAC
>CAZKJI010000021.1:0-23878 GCA_964553005.1 uncultured Acinetobacter sp.
GTTGTGGAAGATATGACGAAAGCAATCAATGGTGGTGGTCACTAATCTGACCTCAATCAGGATTGTAAAAGCCACCTTTGGGTGGCTTTTTTATGTGCTAGAAATAGGAAATATTTAAGCCATGATTAGACTTCTTGCGAAACCCCCTATGGTTCTCCCTGTTCGTGGGGGGAAACAAAGGGTTTTTTTATACTTTCGCAAGAAGTCTATTGAATTACAGAGATTAACTAGAGTGGAATAGGTTGCTTTAGCTATAATAAAAAAATAATAGGAAACTTATATTAAAATTATGTTTGGATTAAAACACATCAAATTTGATTCCATGACTTACGTGATGCACTATAAAAATGGTGAAGTCTTTCGAGAAGGGCGTGGATTATCATTCTTTTATTTTTCCCCGAATAGTTCGATTGTTGCCATCCCAATGGGAAGTAATGATTTACCCTTTATTTTTAATGAAACCACCAGTGATTATCAGGAGGTTACCATTCAGGGGCAGATTAGTTATAAAGTCAGTGACCCGAAGGTTTTAGCAGATAATTTAGACTTTACGGTAACTGATAAAGGCTATTATAAAAATAATGACATTGAAAAATTAAATCAACGGATTATCAATGAAGCACAGACGGCGACAGCTTCATTTATTCATAGTATTTCTTTAAAAGAAGCAATTCGTTCCGCTAAAAAGATTGAAGTGAATATTTTGGACGGGTTAAAAAAATCACCTGCGATTAATTTACTGGGGATTGAGATTTTAGGGGCAAGTATTCTTGCAATACAAGCAACCCCTGAAATGGCACGGGCTTTAGAAACTGAAACCAGAGAGCGATTACAACAGGAAGCCGATCAAGCGATTTATGAAAGACGGAATTTTGCGGTTGAACAAGAACGTAAAATTAAAGAGTCAGAATTAAATACTGAAATTGCAGTTGAAGAAAAGCAGAAGCAAATTGCTGAAAAGAAAATGGAGTCGGATGTCCAGAAAGCAGAAAATGACCGTAAATTGAGAGAAATGCAACTTGCAGCCGACATTGCGGTAGAAGAACAGCGCAAGTTATTGATTGAACAAAAAACTGAAAATGATAAAAAAGAAGCTGAAACACAAGGTTATGTGCTTGAAACAACTCTCAAACCGTATCGGGAAATGGATTGGAGAGTCTTAACAGCATTAAATAATAATGCTGATCCAAAATTTAATATTGCCTTGGCATTTAGACAATTGGCTGAAAATGCAGAAAAGATTGGTAATGTAAATATTAGTCCTGAATTACTGGATTCTATTTTGCAGGACAAGAGTTCACGTCGATGAGCGTTGAATATGCCATCATTGTCAAAAATAAAACCCGCTTGGAAGCATTGATTGAACGGTTTAATACTCAAGCGCAAGCCAAGTTTTATATTGAGCGCTCGGGCGGGAATTTTCAGGACTATGTGATTGAGCATGACGTGTTCTGCACGGCTTTTGCTCAAATACAGCAGCGACTTTCGAGTGTGATTAAAAATAAAGTCGTTGATCGTTCATTTCTACCCAATTATTTATTTAATGAAAAGAATGTCATTATTGTTGTTGGGCAGGATGGTTTGGTCGCAAATACGGCGAAATATTCCAAAGCTGTGCCCATTGTTGCAGTGAATCCTGATCCAAAGCGTTATGACGGGGTATTATTGCCATTTAATCAATATAATTTTATCACCGCAGTTGAACGGGTGCTTACTGACCAATATGCTTATCGCATGATGCGCTTTGCAGAGGCTAAACTGAATGATGGGCAGCGTTTGTTGGCATTTAATGATTTGTTTATTGGAGCGGCTTCTCATGTTTCGGCTCGATATAAAATTAGTTATCGAGGGGAAACCGAGGAACATTCCTCCAGTGGTTTGTTAGTATCAACCAAAGCAGGTGCAACAGGTTGGTTAAGTTCAGTATTTAATATGGCATATGGCGTGGCGAGTATGTTTGAATCTATGCTTGAACCAAGGCAACCAGAGCTTGCAGACGATGATTTATTATTTGTTGTCAGAGAGCCATTTAAAAGCTTACGAACACAGACTCAATTAAGTCTGGGTAAGATAAATGGTGAGCATAGCTTGGTGATTGAGTCTTTAATGCCGAGTAATGGGGTTATTTTTAGTGATGGTATTGAAACGGATTTTTTAAAATTTAATAGCGGTATGATTGCAACCATTGGTTTGGCACAGGAACAGGCAAAATTGGTTTTGAGGAAATAAAAAAGCGACCAATTTGGGTCGCTTTTTTGAGAGCTTTAAGCTACTGATTCTGGTGCACGCCATAAACTTTCTAAGTCATAGAATTTACGGGCGGTAGGTAGCATAACGTGTACAACAACGAACCCTAGATCAATTAGGATCCATTCAGCATCTCGTTCACCCTCAACACCAATCGGGCGAAAACCTGCTTTACGTGCTTCATCAGCAACATTGTCAGCAAGTGCTTTGACATGACGAGTAGATGTTCCGCTTGCAATTACAATTGCATCGGCAACATTGCTAATAGAACTTACATCAAGTTCTAGAATATCTTTGGCTTTTACATCAGTAAGGGCTTCATGTACAACTTTTAAACAAGCATGTACATCTTTGTTTGCTGTTTTGATTTTTAGGTCGTGAGAATTAGAAGCGCTGGGCGATGGTTCTAAATTCATAGAGGGTATATTTTCCTGACAATTGCTCATCGTCAAATATACCGTTTTTCTCTATAAAATTCAAATTTCAGCAGTAACAGTTTATGTATTCACGTCATTGGAAAAGTACTTTTCTTTCCATGCAAAAGATTGATCTGATTGAATTTTTGGTCGGTATTCTGCACCAATATAACCTTGATAGTCACTTTGACGTAACCAGTCAAAAATTTGCTTATAGGGAATATTTCCTGTGTCAGGTTCATGTCGATTTGGATAATCGGCAAATTGGATATGTCCAATTTGATGTAAATTTTCCTGTAATCCAGCCAAAATTTCTTCACCCATCATTGCCATATGGTAACAATCGTATTGCATCTTTAAAGCAGGATGGTTCACGACTTCTAGCATTTCTTGGGCTTGAGCGATATTCTGAACTAGAAAACGTGGCATATCTGTGCCATTAATCATTTCAAAAACGGGTTCAATACCTTGTTCACTGAGCATGTGGCAAGCAAGTTTCAAATTGCTTGCTAAGGTATTTAAACAGGGTAAGAGGTCAGCATCTTGAGGCTGTTTACCCGCTAAAATATTGACTCGAGGAACATTCAGAGCCTTTGCATAACGAATTGCAAGCATAAGGGCATGATGGAATTCAATTTCTTTTCCAGGAATACCTGCTAGCCCATTACCGCCCTGCATCAGGTCGCCAGCAGGAACATTAATCAGGCATAGTGAAAGGTTGTGTTGTTCCAGTTGCGTCTGAATATCGAAAATGTCGAGTTCATAAGGAAACTGAATTTCAACGTGTTCAAAACCGTGGGCATGCGCCAGAGCGAAGCGCTCAATAAGAGGAACTTCAGTAAAAATCATGGATAAATTGACTGCAAGATGGCTCATTTCAGGCTCCCCAAAATCAATATTATTGTTCTATATATTGAATGATAGTTGCTAAATCTTTCTCAGAAAAGCCGTTTTCTTGGTGGGCTTGTAACTGTAATAATGCTTTTTGTGCAACAGGTATCTCTAAGTTTAATTTTTGTGCAAGTTTTAACGCATTATTTAAGTCTTTCGATAAAGTTTGCACTTTCCATTGCACAGGCTCGAAAGTATGGGTTGCCATACGAGGAGCTAAAATTTGAAATGGTTTAGAATCTGCGAAACCGCCTGCAAGTGCAGGAGCGAGTAAGGTAGTGTCTACACCAGCCTGATCAGCGAGTGCTACTGCTTCAGCAATCAGGGTGCTGTTTGCCGCAACGATGAGCTGATTACAAATCTTGGTCGCCTGTCCTGTCCCTGAATCGCCCATACGGGTTACACGCTGTGATAATACCTGATATACGGGACTGAGTTGTTGAATCGTTTCAGCATCTCCACCTGCAAAAATAACCAATGTACCTTGTTCTGCCCCCATTGTTCCACCAGAGACAGGTGAGTCAATCCAGATTACAGCTTGCTGCTGGGCAGATTGGGCCAGTTGCTGAGTTGCTGAAACGGATAAACTGGAGAAATCAACAATGATCTGCCCAGCCTGTAAATAAGGCTGGATTTGGGCAAAAACGCTTTGAACAGCTTGATCGTCTGCCAAACAGGTGAGAATAACGGGATAATTTCCAATATTTTCCAACGCTAAAGTTGCTGCGCCCTGTTGAATAAGTGGCTCACATGCATGAGGACTACGGTTCCAAATTGCCACCGTATAACCCGCTTGTAATAATCGGGTTGTCATTCGACTTCCCATTAACCCCATACCTAAAAAAGCGATGGGGGTTTGTTGATCAACATGCATGTGAATTTATCCAAACTGTAATTACTTATACTGACGTGGTAAAAACTGAATTTCAGGGTTCTTATCTTTCTTGCGTGCAAGGCTACTATTTTTACCTAATAACAGCTTAAGCTGCCAAAGTTTTTCTAAACGGAGCGACTTTTCAGGTTGATGTTCCATAGCATCTAAAACGCGTTTGGCTGCCATAATGGCATCTGGTGAACGTTGTAGGATTTCCTGTGCAATCACATTGGCTTTTGCCAACGGATTGTTGTCCAGATGTGTGACCAAACCAATTTCTTTGGCGTATTCTGCATCAAAGACACGTGCGGTCAAGGTCAGTTCTTTGGCTAAATCAACACCAATTAAACCTTTGAGCGAGCGAGTCAAGCCCATATCTGGAACCAGTCCCCAGCGGCTTTCCATAATTGACATTTGTGTGGTTGGCGTTGCAATGCGGATATCTGCAGCAAGTGCAAGCTGCATACCTGCTCCAAAGCAATAGCCCTCAATGGCCGCAATCACTGGAATTGGCAGGTTTTGCCAAATCAGGAATGCTTTCTGGAACAGGCTTTGTCCTGGTTTGATCAGTTCCCATGCCGCGAATGCAGTATTTTTAGGGTTGTTCAGGTCAGATAAGTCAATGCCTGCACTAAACACCTGTGCCTCACCCGTCAAAATGACGCAGCGAATCGAACGGTCTTTTTCAATTTTCTTTGCGGTTGCCACCAGTTCTTTTAATAACGCAAAACTCATTGCGTTGCGTTTTTCTGGACGGTTTAGGTAAACTGTTGCAATTCCATTGTTCTTTTCAACTCGTAAAAGTGCCATTTGCCTTACTCTTATTGTGTTCGATGCTGGGCAGCATAACATGAGTCTTTCACTTGAAACATGACACTACAGTCACAAATACAGACCATGACCAGCATTTTGTAGATACCAGTAAATTCTATATCTCGTGGGAGTACAGGATCAGGCTGGCGGCCTGTCTCACCTGATCAATCGCAAAGTTCAACTCATTAAAACGATGGTTGGTTTCCCGTATAAAGGCATCATCTGCCTTGCGGCGCTCTTTACGCAGGGTTGAAACGAATTGCTCAAATTCCCCTGAAACCTTTTGTAAAGCTGGAGTGCCCACATAGCGCGTTGCACCATATAGGCGATGCAGCACATGCTCGAGTTGGGGGAAATCCTCCAATTCAATCAGTTGTTGCATTTCGGTCAGTTCAGTATCAAAGCTATCCACCAACATCCTCAATAGGTCCTGTGCCAGTTCTTCCTTGTTGGCTGCCAACTGAATGCTGTGCTGCCAGTTTAAAATCTGTGGATCAATCGTTTCAGTCGAACGTTTTTGTTCCGTATTTGCTGCTTGGGAAGAGAAATTGTTTTTCGTCCAGTGCGTTAAGATTTGAATGATTTGTTCCATTTGAATCGGTTTGGTTACGTAATCATTCATACCAACTTTGAGTAATTTCTGTTTTTCATCAGCCAGTGCATGTGCGGTCAGTGCAATAATCGGGAGTTGCATGCCCGTATCCAGCGTTGACTCAAGCGAGCGAATGGCTCGGGTGGTGTCAATTCCAGACATGACAGGCATCTGAATATCCATAAATACAAGGTCAAAGGGTGGCAGCTTTTGTTCAATCCGCTGCTGAATCATGTCAATCGCTTTCTGGCCACTGAGTGCCTTAGTGGTGGTGACGTTTAGCTCACCCAACAGTGCCTCAAGCACAATCAGGTTGGGAAGATGGTCATCAACCGCCAATACGTGTAAACCCTGACCATTGAAATCCTCAGATTCCTGTTCAAACACAGGTTGATTTCCCAATAACTGAACTAGTTCACGACGACTCAACGGTTGGTAGAGCGGGCGCGCACGATGTTCATTCAGCATGTTCGGCTCAAGGCTCATTTGATAACCGTAAACGGCTAAGTTTCCTTGGTAACGCTGACGAATTTCTTTGAGTAGTGCTTCTGTATCACCACTATGGTCAACGATGAGCCATGTATTTTCTTGCTGATTTAAATGATTCAGACGACTAAATAAATCCAAAATTGATTGTGTTTCGATATGTGAGACACGGTAGTTTTCTAAATATGAACGAAGCACACTCGCTGTGGCAGGATGGGCAAGGTAAGAGACTACTTTTAAATGATCGAAATGTGGATGCTCAACAAATTCATCTTGTTCATCTACTTTAAATGAAGCCGTAAACCAAAAAGTTGAACCTTTTTCTGTCGGTGCACGTTCTTGGTTGTCTTCAAAGCCAATTTGACCATGCATCAAATGAACAAGTTGTTTGGAAATCGCTAAGCCTAATCCTGTACCTCCAAATTGACGAGTAACGGAAGCATCACCTTGAGAAAATGATTCAAATAGTTTTTTACGGTCGGTACCACTGAGACCAATACCACTATCTTGAACGCTGAAATGTAATAGGCATTGTCCAATATCATCATCTTCCATACGTACACGAACGATGATTTCACCATCTGGAGTGAACTTAATGGCATTGGAAATGAGGTTGGTCAGAATTTGTTTAAAACGTAAGGCATCGCCAATCACATGCTGTGGAATATTCTCAGCGTAGTAAAATGCCATATTGATATGTTTTTGCGCTGCGAGCGGGGAAAGCATATCCATCACATCAAAAATAGCTTCTTCCAAATCAAATGGTGCAGTTTCGAGTTCTAATTTACCTGCGTCAATTTTAGAGAAATCAAGTACATCATTAATCAGTGCCAATAGGTGAGCAGATGATTTACGAATAGTCTGTAGGTATAGGTTTTGTTCATTGCTAAGGTTCTGCTGACGAAGCAATAAATGAATAAAGCCATCAATACTGTTGAGAGGTGTTCTTAGCTCATGGCTGATATTGGCTAAAAAGACTGATTTAGATTGATTTGATGAAATCGCTTGGTCACGTGCTTGACGATAGGTAATGTTCTGAACCTCGAGTGTGTCTAAGGTACGACGTAAATCCTCTTCGGTTTGTTCAGTATGCTCTTTCAACTCCAAGAAACTAAAATGTAAACGTTTGACTGCATTGGCAATATCACGCTGGAGCAGGCGTAACTCACCTGTACTGTTCACCACGATATGCTGATCCAGCGTATCGGCATTCAGGCGCTGCATCTGCATACGAATTTCATAGAGTGGCGCAAGCCAGCGCCGTGAAAAAACATTCAGGCAAAATAGTAAAATCATCAGGGTAATCAGCCCTGTCGCTACCAGTGAAAGCAGGATTTTATAACGGGTTAGTTCCAGTGGCTGATTGTCCAGTTCAATCATTAACCAGACTGAATTGGGCTTGCTGCTATCCAGTTTGGCACCATAAATACTGTTGTTGTTGTGTGGAATCGGACCAAAAAAATTACTGTTATTTGGAAAAGTTGGCCAAAAACGATTATTTTGATAACCAATACTGAGATAGGTTTGCCCTTGATTATCAATAATGACAGCGCGTTGTAAGTTTTTCTCATCAAACATTTTTTGCATAATGTTTTGAGCGCGATCATATTGATCGGGGTGTTGTTGTACCAGTTGTAGTAATTTTTCTGCGGTTTGATGATAACGCGCTAAGATCGCTGAAGCATCGGAATGCTGTTGTTGTTTGGCTGCACTAGTGGTTTCAGATAAAACCCATAAAATTCCAACACCTGTCAGTACGGCGATCGGCACTAAAATAAGTGCAATCAATTGTCCATAAGCATGATTGAGCCGTAAGCGTTTTGACAGGATTTTATTGAAATTTGACATAGTGCGGTCAGATTTATCATTCTGTGCAACATCTTAGCATGCTTTGTGGCAAACAGAGGTACGGGCTAGCCAATAAAAAGCATAGTGAAAAGGTGCAGTATTTCTTATTTTTTCATACAATAGTCGCCACCTTAATATCGGTGTCGATCATGACGAATACGCAAACTGATTTTTTAGCAGATGAATTTTTACTAGATTATTATGTCGGTAAAAGCCCTTTAGTGCGTTTGCAACGTTTAGCAAGTCATACTCAAGCTACCGTATTAGCGAAATTAGAAGGTAATAATCCTGCTGGCTCAGTCAAAGATCGCCCTGCTTATAACATGATTGTTCAAGCAGAGAAACGTGGACAAATTCAACCTGGTGATACTTTAATTGAAGCCACTAGCGGTAACACTGGCATTGCTTTAGCCATGGTTGCAGCCATGCGTGGTTATAAAATGAAGCTGATCATGCCGAATAACATGAGCCAAGAACGTAAAGATGCAATGTTGGCTTATGGTGCTGAGTTAATCGAAGTGACTAAACAGCAAGGTATGGAAGGCGCACGCGATTTAGCTTTACAAATGCAGGCTGATGGCAAGGGGTTTGTGCTGAACCAGTTTGGCAACCCAGATAATGTTGAGGCGCATTACCTCACCACAGGCCCTGAAATCTGGAAGCAGACGGGTGGAAAAATCACTCATTTTGTCAGCTCGATGGGGACGACAGGCACCATCATGGGGGTGTCAAAATATCTAAAAGAACAAAATCCAGACATTCAGATTGTGGGTTTACAACCTGAAGATGGAGCGAGCATTGCGGGAATTCGCCGTTGGCCTGAAGAATATCTGCCAACCATTTTTGACCGTAGCCGTGTTGACCGTATTATTGACATTCCACAGCTTGCGGCGGAACAGACCATGCGTAAACTGGCACGCATGGAAGGCATCAGTGCAGGAACCTCCTCTGGTGGGGCCGTATGGGCATCACTCAAAATTGCTGAAGAAACACCTGAAGCCGTGATTGTCTGCATTATCTGTGACCGAGGTGATCGTTATTTGTCAACAGGGCTGTTCTCAGTTCAAGATTAAAATCTCCCCCCTAATCCCTCTCTGTTAAAAAGAGGGAGAACACCTTCCTTTATAAAAGGTGGGTTGGGAGGGATTTGAAGAGATTTCAAGATGAATTTACGTTTTCCAATTTTAGTTTTTGATATTGAGACACTCACCGATTTAAAGGCGGGTGCTCATCTTTATCATCTTGATTTACCTGAAGCCGATGTTGAACAAGCATTAACGAAGATTCGCCGTCAAGAATCTGGTATGGATTTTCAACGCCTACCTTTGCATGAAATTGTGTGTATTTCTGGTTTGTGGATTGATGAAAAAGGTGTTCGACTTTTTTCATTTAGTCAGGAGCAAAATACAGAAGCTGAGATGTTGACTAAATTTTTATCTATTTTTGATAAGAAGCAACCGACACTAATCAGTTGGAATGGCTCGCAATTTGATCTGCCTGTGATTTTATTCCGCGCCATGTATCATGGTTTGTCTGCGTCAAGTTTATTTGATCAGGGTGAAATTGATAACCAAAAGCGTTTCAATAACTATCAAAACCGTTATCACCATCGTCATGTCGATTTGATGGATGTGATGGCAATGTTTAATGGTCGAAATTTTCAAAAACTTGATGATGTTGCTTGCCTTTTAGGATTCCCTGGGAAACGTGGTGAGACTGGTTATCATGTGCCAGAGTATGTGAGTACTGAACAATGGTTAAAACTGACCAGTTATTGTGAAGGTGATGTTTTAAATACATGGTTGATCTATTTACGTTGGTTGTTGCTCAAAGGGCAGCTTAATCAACATGATCATCAGCATTGGCTTCAAACCACGATCGATTATTTACAAACTCAAACGCAACAAACAGAATTCTTACAGGTATGGCAACAAACATCGCAATATACTGTATTTACCGCAAATACGTTTGCGCCAAAAAATTAGGTTGATCTTTTGAAACATAAAGCGAAACAGCGCCCAGCTCAATATCCAACATATACCTTTCAAATCGAAGCTTTTTCTCATGAGGGGCGAGGGATTGCGCATTATGGAACGCATCCTGATCATCCAAAAGAAAAGCATGGCAAGAAGGTTTTTATTCGTTATGCGCTCGTGGGTGAAACAGTACAAGCCAAGATTAGCAATCAAACTTCTCGTTTAGAAGAAGCGGATATGGTTAAGCTAGAAAGTGATGCGGCTGTGGGACGAGTCGATCCAATTTGTCCGCATTTTGGGGTGTGTGGTGGCTGTAGCTTGCAACATATTCATCCAGATGAACAGATTTTATTAAAACAGAATGTATTAAAGTCACATTTACAACATTTTGCTGGTTTACAACCAGAGCAATGGTTAGATCCAATCCGCTCTGAAAAAATAGATTATCGTCGTCGTGCTCGAGTCGGCGTTCGCTATATTGCGAAACAAAATCGTTTGGTGATGGGCTTTCGTGAGCATCACAGTAATCATTTAACACCGATTCAGCAGTGTCATGTTCTTGATCAGCATTTGTCCGAAAGTTTAGTAGAGTTGAGAAAACTACTCGAAAGTCTAACAGGCAAAGCCCACATTGGTCATATAGAATTAGCAATGGGTGATACCGAGACAGCCTTATTGATTCGCCACTTGGATGAATTAAATGTGTCGGATGTCAACCAATTACGTCAATTTGCGTTACTAAAGGATTGGCAGTTGTATTTACAACCTAAAGGCGCAGATAGTTTACATCGTGTTGATGATGCTCAAGCACCGATGCGTTTGCACTACAGTCTGGATGAGTTTGCGGTTAAATTTGCATTTTCACCTTTAGACTTTACTCAGGTGAATAGTGGTGTAAATGCAAAGATGATTCACTTGGCATGTGAATTGCTAGATTTACAGAAAGGGGAGAGAGTGCTCGACCTATTTTGTGGACTGGGTAATTTTTCCTTACCTTTAGCACGTTGTGTTGGTGAGACAGGTCAGGTCGTTGGTGTTGAGGCAAGTGATGAGATGGTACAACGGGCAACTGAAAATGCGAAAGCAAATCAATTGTCTCAGGCACTGTTCTTTTCACAAGATTTAACAAAAGACTTTTCGCATCATTCTTGGGCAAAACAGGGATTTGATGCATTATTAATTGATCCTCCTCGATCAGGTGCATTTGAGGTTATGCAATATGTACCTAATTTTGGAGCAAAAAGAATCGTTTATGTTTCATGTAATCCATCAACACTGGCAAGGGATGCGGGTGTACTGGCACAATATGGTTATCAACTTAAAAAAGCAGCAGTAATGGATATGTTTACCCATACTGAGCATGTTGAATCAATTGCCTTATTTGAAAAAAATGAGCAATTTGAAAAGACCCAAGAGATAAACGATTAGAGAATGAGTTACATATCCAGAGGAGAATGGTATGGTCACAGTACGTGAGCAGTTACCTGGACGACTCCATGAGTTGTCAGAGGAAACGACTGTAGAACATGCCGCTGAAGCGCAAAGTGGTCTGGTCTCTTGGCTAGATCGAGTGCGTGATATTTTGGATGGGGCGGAGCTAAAGCAACTTCAAAAAGTTGCAGAGCTGACCTTGGCAAAAGAATTAGAAACCACGGTTCATCATCGTAGCAATACCTTTAGTACAGGTATTGGTATGGCTGATATTTTGGCGCATTTACATGTTGATGAAGACACATTGTCAGCGGCAGTGTTGTATCGAAGTGTGCGCGAAGGGTTAATTACTTTAGAGGATATTCAACAACAATTCGGCGAACAGGTGCTTGGTCTTGTACAAGGCACGCTTGCGATGGGTAAGCTCTCTGAATTGATTGAAAAAAATAAACGTTTAGAAGATCATTTTAATAACAATCAGCGTGAGCATTTAAACGGCATTTATAAAATGCTGATTTCAGTGACAGAAGATGTACGCGTTGTTTTGATCAAATTGGCTGAACGTACTTATGCTTTACGTGAATTAGCCACTGCAAGTAAAGAACGCCAAGAACGCGTTGCACGTGAGATTTTAACGATCTATTCACCACTTGCACATCGCTTAGGTATTGCACAACTAAAATGGGAATTAGAAGATCTCGCTTTCCGTTATTTGGCGCCTGAGCGTTATAAAGAAATTGCATCGTTGCTGAATGAAAAACGTTTAGAGCGAGAGCAATATATTCAGTTTGTGATTGATAAGCTAAAGACTGAACTGGGTATGCATCATATTCAGGCGGAAATCACTGGACGAGTGAAGCACATTTATTCGATTTATCGAAAAATGAAAAGTAAAAATCTGAGTTTTGATCAGCTTTATGATATTCGTGCAGTGCGTGTATTGGTCAAAAGTGTACCAGACTGTTATCACGCTTTAGGTATTGTGCATCAGCTGTGGCGTCATATCCCGAACCAATTTGATGACTATGTCACCAATCCAAAAGCCAATGGTTATCGCTCATTACACACGGCAGTGATTGCTGAAAATAAATCTTTAGAAGTACAAATTCGTACCTTTGAAATGCACAACGAAGCCGAACTGGGCGTTTGTTCGCATTTTAATTATAAAGAAGGTGCAAAAAATACCGATCATTCATTTAATCATCGTCTACATTCTTTACGTGCGGTATTGGAACATTATCAAGAGCGTACCGAAACCACACCCCATGGCGAGGATGAAGAGTCAAATGGTATAGATCAAATTCAAGATTTTGAAAATTTTGAAAAAATCTATGTGTTTAGTCGTGATGGTGATATTAAGGAATTACCACGAGGTTCGACGGTTTTAGATTTTGCTTACCATGTACATACTGAGGTAGGTAATAAGTGTTATGCAGCACGTGTCAATCAACGTTATGTGCCATTAACTTATACGCTGAAAACGGGTGAACAGGTTGAGATTTTAACCAAAAAAGATCGTGAACCGAACCGTGATTGGTTGGTGAACTCTTTAGGTTATATCAAAACTGCTCGTGCGCGTGACAAGTTGCGCCATTGGTTTAGACAGCAAGATCGGAGTAAGAATGTTGAGGTGGGGCGTGAGTTACTCAATAAAGAGTTAGCACGCTTAGCAATTCACCCGAAAAGTATCGATCTTAAAGACTATTCATCTCACTTTAATCTGAAATCAGGCGATGACATTTTAGTTGCTTTAGTCAGTGGCGATATCAGTTTGCATGCTTTGATGAATCAAGTGAATCGTCAGATGCACTTGGATCAAGATGAGCCTGAACTGGTTTTAAAACCTGCCTTAAATCCACGTGCCAGCCATACGCTCTCAGCACACGGGATTTTGATCGATGGTTTGGATAATGTGGAATTGCATATTGCACAGTGTTGTCAACCTGTACATGGTGAGTCGATTGGGGGCTATATCACTTTAAATCGTGGTGTCAGTATCCATAAGGTTGCTTGTCCAGATTATTTGCGTATGACGACTCAAGAGCCTGAACGTGCTGTTGAAGCGGATTGGGAAATGCAGCCAACGCGTGGTCAGAGTGTGCAAATCGTAGTTGAGGCTTATGATCGCCGTGGTCTACTTAAAGACCTCACGCAAGTGATTTTCTCAGATCAAATTAATATTCGTCAGGTCAATACGATTTCTGAGGCGGATGGCATTGCCAACATGAAATTGCTGATTGAAGTCAAAGGTTTGGCGCAACTGTCTCGTCTTTTAGCTCGTTTAGAGCAGCAACCAGGGATTATCAGCGCACGACGTTTGGTTCAGGGTAGTTAGATCATAAATAAGAAAAAGCTGCATTTGGATGCAGCTTTTTTTATGGTTAGCGCTTAGCTAAAAAAATATTAGTCAATCGATTTAAAAACTGTGGACTAATGCTTGAGAGTTGATACATCAGCTTAGTTTTGATACCTACAGGGGTATGGGTTGGAATGAGGGCATGATCTTTTTGTTGTGCTAGATGTAATACTTGTTTTGCTACATCAGTGGGGGTTAAATCTACGCCAATATGTTGAATACTGCCCGCATCCATATTCTTCACCATATTGGTTTGTACAAATAAAGGCATTACATCGAGTACACGAATATTATATTTTTGCCACTCTACATCTAAAGCTTCTGTTAAACCACGAACAGCAAACTTACTTGCTGAATATGAGGCTAAATCAGCTTGTCCATAAATTGCTGAAGCTGAAGAAAGATTAATTACACGAGCAAAACTCGCTTTTTCTAGATGGGGTAACCCTGCATGGCAACCATTCAGAACTCCTTTGATATTGATATCCACAATGCGATGATGGGATTGAATTGATGTCTCTTCAAATGCGCCAGAGTATAAGATTCCAGCGTTGTTAATTAAAATATTCAGTTCACCTGCCCAATTTTTAAAATCTTGTAGTGCTATTTTCCACTGACGAAAGTTACTGACATCTAAATAACCAGCTTTAGCATTTTCACCAAGTTCGTTGGCTAAACGAAGCGCTTGCTCATCATTAATATCATAAATACCGACTTTGTAACCATGACGATGAAAGATGCGTGCAATCTCAGCACCAATTCCTTGTGCTGCACCGCTAATAAATACGCTATGTTGCATTGCTTTCCCTTGCTTTATCATATTTCTTTAATCGGCGTATATTACGCATAAGCAGGTTCAAGCTGCAACATTTTGGTGTATTTGGAGGAATTCATGGAAAAGTTATTAGAAATCATGCACGAATTAAGACAAAAGTGTCCATGGGATCAACAACAAACACCAAATAGTTTGACGCGTTATGCGATCGAAGAAGCTTATGAGGTAGAAGCAGCGATTCGAGAGGGCGATCTAAATGAAATTCGTAATGAGTTAGGCGATTTGTTATTGCAGGTCGTGTTCCAATCTCAGATGTATAGTGAACAAGGCGCATTTAACTTTCATGATGTGGTAGATGCAATTAGTGAAAAATTAATTCGTCGTCATCCACATGTATTTCAAGCTGAAAAATATCAAAATTTAGATCCAGAACAAGTCAGTGAACTATGGAAACAAATTAAGCAACAAGAAAAACAAGGTAAGGCTCAATCTCGACTAGATGACGTGAAACATGCGCCAGCATTGGTACAGGCACATGAGATTCAAAAAAAAGCAGCGCAGTTGGGTTTTGATTTTGAAACAGTTGAAGATGCTTATGGGAAGTTAAATGAGGAATTAGAGGAATTACAACAGGCAATAAAAACTAAAAAAACTGATGAAATACAAGAAGAATTTGGAGATTGTCTATTTTCTTTAATTAACATAGGACGTAAACTTGGCGTGTCGAGTGAGACTGCATTATTGGCAACGATTCATAAATTTAGAAGCCGATTTGCATATATTGAACAACAAGCACAAAGACAAAATAAAGACTTGCAAGAAATGAGTTTGGCAGAAATGGATGAACTCTGGGAGCAAGCAAAACGACAATTAAAACCTGAGGAAAAAACCAATGACTTTGCCACAGCCGCACAGCAAACATAACGCTATTTTATTTATCCTTTTATGTTTGGGATGTTTTTCTCATGTGCATGCACAGCAGTTTGATCAATCCTATGAAAAATGGAAAGCTCAACAACAAGCACGTGATCAGCAGTTGGCGAAACAGCCTAACAACAATTATTATCTATCACGTCCAACACAGCAAACCAGCTCAAAGCCTGTTTCATCTTCTGTAAATCAGCAGGGTGATAAAATTAGCCTAAATCAGGCAAATGTACAGCAGTTACAGACCCTGATTGGTGTGGGTGAGAAAAAGGCACAGGCTATTGTGGAATATCGCCAGAAGAATGGTGGGTTTAAAACAGTTGATGAACTGGTGAATGTGAAAGGGATTGGGCCAAAATTGCTGGAGAAAAACAAGGTACGGCTGATGCTTTAAGCGAAATTTTGAAGTATTTCTGTTTATTAGGCATGGGGATATGTTGAAACTTCAACAGAATAAATTGCCCTTTGAGTGTGTTAGAGCTATGATTAGCGACAAATTGTTATTTACGTCCTGACGTAGGAGACAGTGTCTTTTGCAAACCTTGCGCGCGTCAAAATGTGGTCTGTCCACAGCTCAACTCCCTCCCTCAATTCTCGATGTGATTGATAGCCTGAATAAAGCAGGCTATGAAGCATATATTGTGGGTGGTGGTGTTCGCGATATGATGTTAGGTCTTAATCCAAAGGATTTTGACGCAGTCACCGATGCTACCCCAGCTCAGGTGAAAGAAGTTTTTGGGCGGCGTTGCCGAATTATTGGGCGGCGTTTTGAGCTGGCGCATGTCTACTCAGGCCGTGAACTGATTGAGGTGGCGACTTTCCGTGCCCCACCGAAAAAAGCGGTGACCAGTGCATCTGGAATGATTCTTCGGGACAATAACTGGGGAACCATTGAGCAGGATTTCGCGCGCCGTGATTTTTCCATCAATACCCTGTATTACCAGCCACGTAAAGGCATCGTACTTGATTTTTGTCATGCGGTTGATGATATTAAAACCCGTACCCTGCGTTTTCTGGGAGAGCCTGCCCAGCGTTTTGAGGAAGACCCTGTACGCATGCTGCGAGCATTGCGTTTCGCCGCAAAACTGAATTTCCAGATTGACCAATCCATTCTTGATGTTTTTAGTGTTGAGATGACGCAGTTGTTGCGGGATGTCTCACCACACCGCCTATATGACGAGTCACAAAAACTATTTACCATGGGGCACCTGACGCAGGTCTTGCCAATGCTGATAGAGTTTGGTGTCTGGAAACAGTTGTTTGCTGAAATTCCACCCAGCCTTACTGCCTTTATTGAACGTGCGGCCAAAAATACTGATCAACGAATTCAAATTGGTAAGACCATTAATCCCGCATTTTTTTATGCAGTATTGTTATGGAAGCCTTTCTTAGAGCGTTGTGATTTTTATTTAAATAAAGGTGTTGTTCCTGCTGAAGCGCGTGCCCAAGCTGGTTTAGATGTATTGAAACGTCAAGCCACACGTACCATTATTCCTCGTTTTGCTGAAACTTTTATTCGTGAAGTATGGGAAATGCAAACTCGTTTGCTCAATCCAAAACCACAGCAAATTGAAGCTTTAGCTGGACATGCACGTTTTCGTGCAGGCTTTGACTTCTTGTTGTTACGTGAGAAATCAGGTGATAGCAGTACCGAAGGCATGGGTATTTGGTGGGAAGCTTACCAAGAAATGTCAATCGATCAAAAAGAAGTCGCAATTCGTCAATACAACCGTCAACGTAGTAAAACACGCCGTAAGACAGTTGAAGTTGATGAGCCAAAGACCACTGAGATTGAGCCTTTGGTCAATGTCCCTGAGCCTAGAAGCCGCCGTGCCAAGAAAGAACGTGTTAGAGCAGATGAATCAACTAGCCGTTTTATTGAAAAAGCGACTGCCGTTTCAGGACAAATCAATGCAGATCATCCGATCCTTAAACGTAAGCGTGTACAACGTGATCTCAGCCAAGTGGTTTTTGGACCGACGCAATGACTATTCGTACCTATATCGGTTTAGGCAGTAACTTAGGCGATTCACAACAGATTCTTAGCGAAGCTGTTGTGAAGTTGGCTAGTTTAGGTTCGGTAAAAGTTTCAAGGCTTTATCAAAGTCCACCGATGGGTCCTCAGGATCAGCCAAATTATCTAAATGCCGTTGTTCAATTGGACACGACACTTGAAGCACTTGCCTTATTAGACCAATTACAACAATTTGAGCAAGAAGCAGGTCGTATTCGTTTAAGGCGATGGGGAGAGCGCACGCTTGATTTGGATCTATTGATTTATGGCCAAGAGCAGATTCAAAATGAACGTTTGACCGTACCACATATTGGTATTTTAGAACGTGATTTTGTGATCCTTCCCTTATTAGATTTAGATGCTCATTTACAGTTAAATGGGCACTCATTAAAAGATTTAGAACTAGTGCAGCAAGCAAACTTAACTGTAATCGCAGATCAATCTTGGGCAACTGCGTAAGATTGTTTCGTTCTGGAAATGCCTGCAGAGGATATCATCATGATTAGTCTAAGTGACTTAAGAAAATTTAAAGCTGATGGACGTAAGTTCTCATGTCTTACTTGTTACGATGCAAGTATGGCTAAAGCGATGGAATTGGCTGAAATTGATACAATTTTAATTGGTGATTCTCTAGGAATGGCGATTCAAGGAAGAGATTCTACACTTCCTGTGACAGTTGAAGATATGGCTTATCATACAGCAGCTGTACGTCGTGGTAATTCGCACGCCTTAATTATGACTGATCTACCATTTATGAGTTATGCAACGCTTGAAGATGGTCTAAAAAATGCCAAAGCCGTGATGCAAGTTGGCGCGCAGATGGTCAAGATTGAAGGCGGTGCTTGGTTAAGTGAATTAGTCCAAGTTTTGACACGTAATGGTATTCCTGTCTGTGTGCATTTGGGATTAACGCCACAATCAGTACACGTATTCGGCGGCTATAAACTTCAAGCACGAACGCGTGAAGCAGCTGATCAATTAATTGCGGATTGCCAAGCTGTAGTTGATGCAGGTGCCGCGGTATTATTATTAGAGTGTGTTCCAGCTCAGTTGGGCAAGGAAATTGCTGAACTATTTCCTAATACGCCAGTGATTGGTATTGGTGCAGGCAATGAAACTGATGGACAAGTCTTGGTGGTACAAGACATGCTTGGTTTAACTTTTGGTCGCGTTGCGCGTTTTGTGCGTAATTTTATGAAAGAACAAGCGGGGGAAACAGCAATTATAGATGCGTTTAAATCGTATCATGCTGCTGTTCAAAATCAATCATTTCCAGCGAAAGAACACACTTTTCAAGTTGAGCTCTAACTCATGAAAACAGAAACAACAATACAAGGTTTAACTGCATCATTAGCTCCAGCAAGAACAACAAAAAAACTTATTGGTTTTGTGCCAACTATGGGGAATTTGCATGAAGGTCATTTAACTTTGGTGCGCGCTGCAAAAAAAATCTGTGATGTCGTGGTGGTGAGTATTTTTGTTAACCCAATCCAGTTTGGTGCGGGTGAAGATTTTGATAGCTATCCACGTACCTTAGAACAAGATAGTCGTTTGTTGGCAGATGCAGGGTGTGACATTATTTTTGCACCCTCGGTAGAGCAGATGTATGGCACGCAGCCACGCTTAACCAATATCAGTGTAGGTCAAATTACCAATGATTTATGTGGTCAATCGCGTCCAGGTCATTTTGATGGCGTGGCGGTTGTTGTCACTAAACTATTCAATATTGTACAACCTGATTATGCTTTTTTTGGAGAAAAAGATTATCAACAATTGGCTGTAATTCGTCAGTTGGTGCAGGATTTAAATATTCCATTAGAAGTCATCGGCGTACCAATTGTACGAGCAGCAGATGGTTTGGCTTTAAGTTCACGCAATGGTTATTTGTCTGAAGAGCAACGAAGTATTGCGCCAAAAATTTATCAGTTGTTAAAGCAAGCTGAGGTTGGCTTGGGAGAGGGGCAATCACTTTCGCAAGTGTTAGCAAATATCTCAACGGAATTGACACAAGCTGGATTTGTTGTGGATTATGTAGAGGCTCGTCAACCTAATTTGCAACCAATTGAAGAGTTTGATCGTGATTTAGTTTTATTTATTGCGGCTAAATTAGGTTCAACACGTTTGATTGATAATTTACACATTAATTTCAAAACATAAAATAAATTAAAGGGCGATATGCGATGAAGCGTATTCTTATCGTGACAGGACAGTCAGGTTCAGGAAAATCATCTGCATTACAGGTGCTTGAAGATTTGGGCTATTATTGTATAGATAATTTACCTTTGGCATTATTGCCTGAAATTGTAGCTAAACTGGATCATGAGAATAATCTTGAGCAGTTGGCGCTGGGCGTTGATATCCGTAGCACCCGTGCCGATATGCAGGAGTTTGACCATGTTTTTGAGCAATTAAAAAAGCATGGTACCGTGGATATCATTTACCTGACCACTCAGGATCAGGATCTGGTTTCCCGTTTTAGTGCCTCACGCAGGCCGCACCCTTTAGCAAATCGTTTTAATAGCCTGTTGCAATGTATACAGGAGGAAAAACAGTTGCTGATACCGATCCAGTTTCGTTCCACCGTGCATATTGATACCACAGATAAAAGTGTCCATGACTTAAAGCATATCCTGCTGACCAAACTGGGGCAGTCAGACAAGTTGATTGTGATTCTACAATCCTTTGGCTATAAACATGGCATTCCGCTTGATGCCGATTATGTATTTGATGTGCGTCATTTACCTAATCCGCATTGGGATTTAGAGTTGCGTCGTCTTTCTGGGTTGGATGATCCCGTCTGCCGTTTTTTAGAAAGCAATCAGCAAACCAATGAAATGTTTGCCGATATTTATAACTTCTTGGAAAAATGGTTGCCAGCTTTTGCGGAAGGGCATCGACATTACATGACCATTTCAGTGGGATGTACAGGTGGGCAACATCGTTCAGTTTATATCGTGGATAGACTCAAACAGGCTCTTAAGGCAAAATGGACTGTCCAAATCTTACATAGAGAAATGAAGCACTGGTCATGATAGACACAACAATTGATGTAATTAATAAACTCGGCTTACATGCGCGTGCATCTGGTAAACTGATTGAAGTCACAACCAAATTTAGCTCTTCGATACAAATCGGCAAGGGTGATAAATTGGTTGATGCAAAAAATATTATGTCATTGTTGATGTTGGGTGCTGGTAAAGGCACAACATTAAGATTGGTGATTGATGGTGCTGATGAAGAAAAAGCACTGGAAGAAATTCAAATGCTGTTCGCAGCAAAATTTTATGAGGCAGAGTAATCGTGGCACGTGGTACCCAACAACGTTATACAGATGAAGATTTTGAGTCATTAGAAGGACGTGCGAGTAGAACCGAGCAAAAAAAAGCTGTGCAACGTATGGCTGCTTTAGGTGAGCAATTGGCTCAACTCAATCCAAAACAAATTCAAAAGCTTCCTGTCGATGAGCGTTTGATTGATGCATTACTTGAAGTGCAGAAGATCAGTTCATTTGAAGCACGCCGTCGTCAGTTTCAACGTGTTGGTAAGTTATTGCGTAATGAAAATGAAACCACGATTTTATCTTATTTGACACCGCAACAAGGTGCTAAAAAACAAATGCAATTGATGCGTTGGGTCGATCGAATGATTGATCAAGGTGATCCAATCATTAATGAGTTTAGTAAAGTGTTTAATGCTTCTGAACGCCATACTTTGCGTCAGCATGTTTTACGCATTCATCGAGATATCAAACAGCAGGTGAGTGAAGAAGAACTTGCCGCATCCAAGCTCAAATTTGTGAACTATGTACAGCAAGTCGCCTTGTTATCTGATCAAGGTTAAAGCCAAAAAGAAGTTTCAGTTGAAACTTCTTTTTATTTTTAGGCATTAATTCTCAAACGAAACGCTAGCTCGTTCTTTTGCCCACTCTCTTAAAATAAATTTTTGTAATTTGCCTGTCGATGTTTTCGGAATCTCAGTAATCACCACATCTTTAGGAACTTTAAAGCGAGCCAGTTCTTTTTGGCAATGTGCAATAATTTCTTCTGCGGAAGCAGATGCACCTTGCTTCAACTCAATAAATGCACAAGGTACTTCTTGCCAACGTTCATCAGGTTTTGCGACCACTGCGGCGGTGAGTACAGCAGGGTGGCGGTAAAGTACATCTTCGACTTCGAGCGATGAAATATTTTCGCCACCTGAAATGATAATATCTTTAGAGCGATCAGTAATTTTGGCATAACCATCAGGATGGCAAACGGCTAGATCTCCTGTATGAAACCAACCACCTTTAAAAGCTTCTTCAGTCGCTTGTGGATTTTTGAGATAACCTTTCATCACGATATTACCACGGAACATAATTTCGCCCATGGTTTGTCCATCATTCGGTACGGGTTGCATCGTTTCAGGATCAAGTACTCGCATACTGTCTTGGAGTGGATAAGGAACACCTTGACGAGAATGAAGTTGAGCCTGTTCTTGAATAGATAAGTCACTCCATCCAGCTTGCGAAGCACATAATGCCGATGGGCCATAGGTTTCTGTCAAACCATAGACATGATTAACATTAATTCCAATATGGCGCATACCTTCAATAATCGCAACGGGCGGGGCAGCTCCAGCAACCATGACTTCAACATGGTGGTTGAAAGCTGTTTTTTGTTCTGCTGGAGTATTGATGAGCATGGATAAGACAATTGGCGCACCGCAGAAATAATCGACTTTGTGTTCAGCGATATATTTAAAAATTAAAACTGGATCAACTCGACGTAAGCAAATATTGGTACCGCCACTGGCAGCAATTGACCATGCAAAACACCAACCATTACAGTGAAATAGTGGTAGTGTCCATAGATAAACCGCACGAGGTTTCATACCACATGCCAAAATATTACTGGCCGCATTGAGATAAGCACCACGATGGTGATAAACCACACCTTTTGGATTGCCTGTGGTGCCTGAAGTGTAATTCAGACTAATCGCATCCCATTCATCTTGTGGAAGTAGCCATTCAAATTCAGGATTGCCTTCAGCTAACCACGATTCATATTCATATTGCCCAAGTGCAATTTGCTCACCCTCATACTCCTGATCAAATACATCAATCACAATAATATCTTGAGAGATCAGCTTTAACGCTTCTTCAGCAAGTGATCTGAATTCTGGATCGACCAAAAGAACTTTTGATTCTGCATGAGCCAGCATAAAAGCAATGGTTTTGGCATCGAGACGAGTATTCAGCGTATTGAGTACTGCACCTGCCATTGGTACAGCGAAATGTGCTTCAATCATTGCAGGTACATTCGGCAACAGTACCGAAACGGTATCATTCTTTTGAACTCCTAACAGAGTGAGCTGATGTGCAAACTGGCGGCAACGTTGATAGCTTTGTTGCCATGTGATTTGACGTTCCCCATGAATAATGGCGGCTTGGTGTGGATAAATATAAGCAGCACGTTCTAAATAACGTAAAGGTGATAAAGCAACGAAATTTGCAGGGGTTCTCGGTAATTCATCATATGCACTAACCATGTGTTTGCTCCATTTGTGTTTTTTTCATTTATATCTATATCAACATAGTGTGTCATTCAGTCTAAATCATTTAGGCTTTAGTCGGAGATGAAGCTTAATCAATCTAGGTTTTTATGATTCAAAGGTTTCATCCTCAACTAAACCTGTGTAAAATCTTGAATACTTTTTTATCCGCCGTTTTTTATCTTTTGAGGTTCGCCTCAATACATAATCTCGCGGTGATATGCTCCTTCGTATAGGGCATCACTCCTTAAGGATTTTATTATGCCAATTATCACTTTGCCAAATGGCGATCAAAAACAGTTTGATCAAGCCGTATCTGTGATGGACGTTGCATTAAGCATTGGTCCGGGTCTTGCGAAAAATACCGTAGCAGGTCGTGTTAATGATCGTCTAGTCGATGCTTCAGACTTGATTACCGAAGATGCAACTGTGCAAATTATCACGCCTAAAGATGAAGAAGGCGTAGAAATTATTCGTCACTCTTGCGCACATCTCGTTGGTCACGCTGTTAAGCAGCTGTTTCCAGAAGCAAAAATGGTAATTGGTCCAGTCATTGAAGAAGGTTTCTACTATGACATTTGGATGCCACGACCATTTACTTTAGATGATATGGCAGCGATTGAAGAGCGTATGAAAAAGCTCATCGATCAAGATTATGATGTCATCAAAAAAATGACACCACGTGATGAGGTGATTGCAG
>CAZKJI010000022.1:0-3434 GCA_964553005.1 uncultured Acinetobacter sp.
ACTTGCTAAGCGAACTACTCAAGGATTGGAAGTTCAAGTTGTCATTAAGAAAAAAACGACCGTGAACAGTTTAGAGTAGTGAAAGTCAAAAAATAAATGCTCTTGGGAGAGTGCTCAATGAAAATGTTTACTAAACTAGCTTTAGTTTCTTCAATGGCAGTTAGCGCAAACGCTATGGCTATGCAGTCAATGGATGATGCTGCACTAAGCGCTGCAACAGGTCAAGACGGTATCAATATTGGTATTGGTATTTCAAAAATTGAAATTGAAAAAGTTTTAATCCATGATAACGATGGCTTGAATTATGCGAATAGTAGTTGGAATGGTGCTGCTCCAGCAGCTGGTGCATTAGGTTATGGTGGTACTGCCACTGGTACTAAAGCGGGTGCAATCGTTATTAAGGGTGATGGTATTGCTGCTGTTGCAGGTGTGGATAATAACAATGATGGTGATTATGTTGATGCAGGTGAGACCGCTCCTGTAGCTGCGTCTGTTACTGAAAATAATGGTATTGTTATTGGTGCAAACTATGATAACAATGGCGCCAATCTTTTAGCTTCCCGTAACTTGGCTGACTTGGTTATTGATACAGATGGTGGTTCAGGTACAGGCAATACAGCATTCCTTAACGTTGCTGCGAAAGTTTCTGGTTTAAATATCAATATTGGTGAAATTGGTGTATCTGGTTCTAATGCATACAATGCTAATGCGGTTCGTCGTGGTTCTGACACTAATAACTATAACCAAATTTTAACTGGTTTAAGTTTAAAAACTGGTAAAATGGATGCAAATATTCAGCTAGGTGCTGCTCCACAAGGTGCAATGATCAAGTTGAATACGACCATGAGCAATGGTTTAGAGATTAAGAATCTTGGTATTGTAGATAATTCAACTACATTGGCTGCTGTTGCAGGTGTCGATAATAACAATGATGGTGATTATACTGATTCAGGTGAGACCGCTCCTGTAACCGCTCGTGCGAAAGGTGTAATTCAATTAGATAGCATTAAACTATCTGATGCGAATGACAGTACTAAGTTAACAGTAGCAGCAGCAGTAAGTGTTGTTGGTGAACAAGCTGGTGTAAATAAAGGTTACTTACGCATTATTACTGGTAGCGGTGCAACAACTCCTAAGACTGATATGTATATCAAAGGTATTCATTTAGGTAGTGCAACAGCTGCTTCAATTGGTGATGTAGAAGTTCAAGGTATGCAGACTTACTACAGCCCATCAGCTGGTACTTATGTTCCAGGTGCTGTAATCACAATTTCTGGTCACTAATTTTAGTTACCAAACAAAAAAAGCGCATTATGCGCTTTTTTTGTTTTAATTTTCAAAGGATTTTTGGGAATATATCATTTAATCATGTAAAATTATTGTTAAGGTATTGTAATATTGGTCACATTAAACTACTAAAATGAGTCTAATCTATAAAATAAGACAACATTTCGTCAAAAATAACTAAAAAAAAGCTGTATTTTTTTATAAAAAAAGGTATCTTCAACAAACAAGGATGGGGTGTTTACGGACACTAACAATAAAACGAATAAGGCAAGTTGTGCCATGGTTAGAAAAAGAGACTTATGTTAGAGATCGCTTTAGGCTCAGCATTGATGTATTACTTTACAACGCAAGCCTTCGAAATAGAAAAAAAGCCAGAGGGGACTGTGTATTACACAGAAACGCTAGATTCTCGTAACCCTTCATTCACCCGTAATCATCGTGAGGCAGTCACAATAAAACCCGCTGTGGAAGACCAGTTTCGGGGGATTGTTCGTCAGGCCTATGACTACAGTTGTGGATCAGCCGCATTAACGACACTTCTAAACGGTTATGGTGGTTTGCGTCTGACCGAACAGCAAACCATGAGTGGTCTTTTACAGTACGGTGAATATCAGCGAATTATTGAGCGCCGTAGTTTTTCATTACTGGACATGAAACGTTTTGTCTCTGCATTGGGGATGAATAGTGGCGGTTATCGTGGAGAGTTCTCAGATCTAACTGCACTGAAACAGCCCGCCATTGTGCCTATTACCTATGCTGGTTTTAAACATTTCGTTGTATACAAGGCGTATAAAGACGGACGTGTATATGTTGCAGATCCATCACTAGGTAATATCAGTTTTGATGAGATCCGTTTTAAAGAAATTTGGGATAACAATACATTATTCATTGTCGACATTCCTGAGCAATATCGAAAGAATCTGCTTGCTTTGCAGGATTCAGATATGCGTCATGTGGAAGATGCAACTGTAAACCGCTATGCACTTGCGGAAATCCAGTTTCCGACTCAAAAGTTTGAGCGTATGGCTGATAAAGCTTCAACTATGCGCCGTGTCCTTGATAGTGACCCAAATTCATCAACCTATAATCAGCCGATTAACACTTTTATGCGCTTATATTACAAGCGGAAATAGTTTTAAGAATCAGCAAAAATTAATGTATTAATGGGATGTAAAGTAAAATGAAGAATACATGGATGAATATGAGTGTGTTGGCACTAAGTTTAAGTGCAATCACAACAACGCTTTATGCTGAAGAGCAGGCCTCAGCAGAAGCTGCTGTTGAAGAGCAAGCTCAGGTCGATGCTGCTGCCACATCGGAAACTGCTACAGTCAGTTCAACTCCTGGTGCGGCTGATACAGGGGCAAATCAGGCAGCCACTGCATTACAGAAAAAAGAGAGCGATGCAACTCAGGAGACAAACCTACAGGAAGTATTCACTTCAAATGAACGTCAATACTCATTAATCAAGAAAGGAATTTTTTCTTCTTATTACGATCTAGACTATACTTACTATCGCGATAGTCGTCTTGATTTGGCAACAAGTGATAGCAGTAGTGCATTGCAACGTTTACGCGTAGAGGAAGATGCCAACCATACATTAACCAATACGTTTACAGTTCAATATGGTGTTCTGGATAATGTAACCTTATCTGCATCTTTACCATTCATAGCCAAAAAAGATTTACTGCAAGATAAGACTGCCGCAGGCTTGGGGGATGTCAATTTTGGTGCTCGCTGGGAGCCTTTTCCTTTAAAACAAGGTCGTCTGCCACTGGTTCTATTTGGTAGTTTGTCAACAAAAACTGGCGATAGCCCTTATGAAATCGGCATTGATGAGCTGTCTACTGGTAAGGGGTATTATTCAGTTGGTTTTGGTGCGAGTACTCGTAAATATATCGACCCTGTGGTGTTATTTACCTCTGTTTCTGCTAACTATGGTTTAAAGGAATCGGGACTGAATCAGTTACGTGGCAGCCGTATTTTGGAGAGTTTCGATCCTGGTTTAAGTGGTGGTTTTTCTTTTGGTTTTGCCTATTCGTTTAACTATGATGTGTCTTTAACAATGTCATATCAACAGAGCTTTAATACTGGCGCAAAATTCTATTTTAAAAATGATGAAAGTTATCAGTCCGCTGATCAAAGTA
>CAZKJI010000022.1:3534-23459 GCA_964553005.1 uncultured Acinetobacter sp.
GGCGCAAAATTCTATTTTAAAAATGATGAAAGTTATCAGTCCGCTGATCAAAGTAGTTCTACGCTGTCTTTTGCCTTGGGTGTAAGGGTTTCACCTGAAACAATTGTAAATGGTACGGTTGGTATAGGATTAACTGAAGATGCACCAGATGTATCTTTGGGATTATCTTTCCCACTTGACATTATAGGCTTTGGCAAAAAAGTTCGTTAAGGAGATGTAATGGTGAAATACCTTAAATTATGTCCTTTAACGATAGCAGTTTTTCTTGCAGGTGTATCGAATCTTGCAAATGCACAATTGGGACAAGACTTATCAGTTGACATGCGTTCACTGTCACTAGGAAATGCTGTGACAGCGGACCCTCCAGGGATTAGTGCAGTTCACTTTAACCCAGCAGCACTTGCCAAGCTGGATGGCTTGCAAACCGATGTACAGGGCATCTTGGCAAACTTTGCCATTAAACGGGATTATTCTGCACCAGCTGGCTATAATGTTTTTGGTTATTCAGATGATCCAATTGTCTGTAATGATGGGCCAGAGGTTGATGTTGGTATTTGTACCGATTTTAAAGGTACAGTGAGTGGTGATGTAGAATATGCCAGTCTTTATGTGCCAATTTTAAAGAAAATTGTTGACTTAGGACCTGGGTTTCCCGTTGCGGCGCCAACAGCAGGGATTTCTTATAAGCCGCCAGGTTCAAAAGTGACCTATGCAACAGCGATCTATGCGCCTTTAGTTGCTGGTTTTGGTGCTGAAGATGGAAACCCAAGTAATTATATGGGGCAGCAGGTTGCCTTAGAGCGTATTACCTATTTGTCGCCATCTTTAGGTTATCAGGTGAATGATAATCTCTATTTGGGTGCATCATTTGGTATGTCGTACCAAGCCATTGCCATGAAAACAGATTTGCGTTTCCCCAATGAAATGATTGGTGTGTTACGTATGGTGGATGAAATGGTGTGTGGACCATTTAAAGACAATGGAGATATTATCACTAACTTTCTTTTTTTTGGTATGTGTAATGCAAAAGAGGGCATGAACCCTTTTAGCAAGGTCGGGTCGATGGATGTGGCTCTGGAACAGTCATTAAGTCCAAGTTATAATCTGGGTTTGCTTTGGGAACCAACTGATGATTTTAGCTTTGGTATGGTCTATCAAAGTGAAGCCAAAATGCGTCTGCATGGCAAATACCTGATTAATGTTGCTGAAGCACCGCAACAGTTGATTGCAGGTTTAAACTCATCAGCAACAGGGCAGATTCTTGCAGCAATTCTTGGTTTTCCAAGCTATGCGCCAGCGGTAGAGTCTGGTTTAGTGGCAATGGATTTTAAATATCCTCAGCATTTCAAAGCAGGGATAAAGTACAAAATATTTCCAGATTTACAGATGAATTTTGATCTAGGCTGGACTGACTTCTCTGCATGGGATAAGTTCAAGTTTGAATTTGACCGTCAAATTTCATTGCTAAAAGTTGCGAAACTGCTATCAAATGATGTAACTGACCGTTCATTATCCTTACCATTAAAGTTCCAGTCGTCATGGCGTTGGGGGATTGGTTTTGAATATTCGGCAACGGATCGTTTGAAACTGCGTATGGGCTATGAACCGCGTACCAGCTCCATTCCTGATGATAAGCGTAATACCATGGTACCTATTAATAACGCACAGTTATTTGGTTTAGGTGTAGGTTATCGTTTTGATCAGGATACCGATTTAGACTTGACAGTGGGTTTCTTACGCAGTCGGGATGATATTCCAGCGAATACCAGTAGCCTTTCAAATAAAACAGGGGTAGATAATCTATTATTAAACCCTTATGCAGGCTTGGATGTTAAAACCAATACCAAAGTGACGCTGCTTGGTATTAATTATAGAACTAGATGGTAATGCAAAAAAAATGGATTCAACAACCGAGATTTATTATCTCACTACTTGGTTTGATACTCACGGGTAGTACGGTTGCATATGCAGAGGGTTTTTATACGATCATTGGCCCAGATGGTCGCCCAATGATTGTGCCGAGCAAAGTGGATACCCAAAAAAATGAACCTACAGCCCATGATCGTGCTGTAGGTGGCAATGCATTAAAACAGGCCAGTACTGAACGAGTTGAAAAACAGATAGCAGTTCCATCTATCGTACAGAAAAATCCTGTTATGGCCAGCCCATCCCAGAAGATGGTCAAACAGGCTGTTGAGAACGCTAAAAACATTCAACCACCGTCTCTTCAGTTGCAAAAAATTGAGGATGTAAAAAAGCTGGATGAAAGGGCAATCCAACAAGCGCAATCAACCATAAAGCAGGCTTCATCGGAGCTACAATCCTCCACTGACTCTATTGCGAAAACCCCGATACATGCTTTTAATCAGGTTGATGGAGTTGAATACGTTAATAGTGAATATCTGGAAGATCAGGAATTTAATCTGGATGGAAAAAAACGTTTTTATACCATGCCTGATGGTACAGGACGTTTTGAAACAATTGAACGTAAAAAGGGCGTGAGTCGTTCAGTACTCGATAAACTGATGAACCGTTCACAGCAACTAAATACACCAATTGTTTTATCTGCGAGTTATGTTCGGTTATCTGCCCAGGATTTATCGTCCGCATTTGAAGATGATCGTTGTTTTTTGCAAGGTTATACCAAGTCAATTAAAACCTTAACCCCACAAAAAGAAGTTGGACTTTGGCCTCGTAAACCATTAAAAGAAAAGTTTGAATATGAGTTGGTAAAGCTAGATTCTGCTATTCAATATATACAAGTTGACTCTTATGCTTCTAGTAATGAGAAGCCTGTTTATTATTGGCCTTTAGTTGTTTTTTTAGATGAGAAAGGCTGTATTCAAGAGGGAGTCAGTGGCTTTAAAAACAATTCAGTATCAGCAACATTATTGCAACATGCTGCAATTCAGGGTGTGATAAAAGTACCAGCCCAAGCACATTATATAATGATGACTCCTCTTGCTTCTGCTGTGGATGTTGCTGAACAGAAACTATCAAATCAAGGACAGATTAAAATTTTTGCATTACAGTAATGCATGAACAGGATGATTGAAGTATGAATAAGAAAATTTTATTGCCTTTTGCATTTTCTACGCTTGCAGTTCTAATGCATGGTTGTGGAGGTGAAAGTGCAAAAATTAATGAGGATCCCACAAAAGGGGTTACTGTTACAAAAAATGCTAGCTGTGATGTAACAGCAGATGACTGTTTGCAATTTGCGCTGGATTATCCTGTTGCTGGCCTAAATTTTGATTGTAGTAGTGATAAAATTAATCATTTCGCAACTAAATTAGATGGCAACGTTGTTACGGGTGCGTGTAAATTAGGGGATGAAGTTAGTTTTTATATTCAAGGTGAGTCAAATGCTCGAAAAGTTAGCTTGGGAACGGTTAAGCTTGATAATATTTCTAAAATAAAGCTGGCAACTCCTCCACGGATTCGTCTTATTGATATGGCTTCTGCTTTAACAGGTAAACCAGCAGCTTCGTTAAACCAAGGGGACGACACGGTTCGCACAACAATGGCTTTGGTTAAAATTTTACAAAGTATTGGCCTGGAACGTACAGATAATGTAATTGGTGATATACAGCCAACTGAACTTACAATAGAGAAAAAAGATAAACTAGCTGGGATCAGTAAAGATATAGGCGCATCAGAAATTATGAGTGGTGAGTATGTTGAGGTTTTAAAGCCTTGGATTGATGTCACCCAGATTTCGAATGACCAAGCTTTTTTAATGGTGACACAGCTATTGAATTTAACCAATACAGGGGTTTGGCAGGCTGATTTGCCTATCTTTAAGGCAGGAAGTACAACTGCTAGCTCAACAACTACGGATGCGGTTCGCCCTGATGGTTTCTTTGGCTGTAATAAAGCTGACTGTATCAAGGCAGATAGTAGCTTACTCCATTCCATGGGGAGATTTTTCTTGCTATCGGATCGTCAGGGGTACACTTTAGGATATGGACAACAATGGCGAGGTAAACCACTTATAGAAAATGAACTAGTTGCCCCTCCAATAGCTCTAATAAGTAAGGTTAAGCCATTTAAAATACAGGTCAATGCGCAAAATACCTGGCTTAATCCTATCAGTCGGGAAGTTGAGGGTAACAGACCTCTACGTTTAAGTTTAAATGTAAATAGCGCAGAAGATTTATTAATAAAACAGGGTAAACTGCTTAATGGCTCTGTTATAGTTGGTACAGAAGCATTCTATAAGCAAACACTTAAGTTAAAAGAAAATGAGGTTGTGGATAAAAAATATTTAGGATTATGGGAGCAAAATATTGATGGAACAGCTTATAATGGAACAATTGACATTATAAAAGCAAATCCATCGAGCTACTTGGCTAAGGATATTTTTAGAACGGAAGCGAATGTTAAATCAGGGCAAAACTATATTTTCCCATTATATGCGACATTAACTTTTAAATTCTCTGATGCGACAGTTACGCCAAAAGAAGTCAATATTGGGATTATGATTGATCAATATGGAGATATTCGTACAGATATCAAGAAAGATGCAACAGCAACAGATATGTCAGGAAACTGTGGAAAGACACAAAATATTAATGATAATGGTACAATAACTGATGAATATGGTGAAATCCAATATCGCATTGGAACAACAGGTGCAACATTATTTTCGACCAATGATAAATCTATTACAGTGCGTATGATTTTATCAAATCCTAAATTTGCAATGGTAGATGGTGCGATGTTTGGCCTCAATATTGGTGCAGATTATTCTGGTGCAAAAATTAATATTCACAATTTGTTGGCTGGGCAAACAACAGGAATTAACTTAACAGATTTTTCTAATAATACAGTGGGTTGGTCTAATGACTATGCTTCTTATCAGTTGGTATATAATACTACATACGATAAATTGTCGACAGAAGATAAAAATAAATATGTTGCCCCAACAGAAGAGGAACGTGAACTTGCAAAACGTTATTCAGGTACAGTGAGTATTAAAATTGCAGATCAAAATATTCCTGCATGTAAGGCAATTAAGATAAAATCTTAATCTATTGTAAAATAAAGAAAGACCGCAAAGAGGTCTTTCTTTATTTTAACCCGTATGATCTAAACGCGTGCCCAGTGTTTCTAAATGAGATGGAAATAGCCCATTTTTACGATCTGCAAAATAATGTCTCAGGGTGTGTTCCACACTTGGAAAAGCGAGTTCTTTCCATGGGATCTCATGTTCTTCAAATAAGCGGCATTCAAGGCTTTCTTCACCTGCACCAAATAAGCCCTGTTTCAAGTGTGCTTTAAAAAGGACATAAATTTGCCCAATACGGGGAATATTGTACATACAATAAAGTTGCTCAATATCAACCTCTGCCTCTGCTTCTTCTCGGGTTTCACGCGCTGCGCCCTGTTCCATGGTTTCAAACAGTTCCATATAACCCGCAGGGAGCGTCCATAAACCATAGCGAGGTTCAATTGCTCGGCGACAGAGTAATACTTTATCTTCCCATATCGCTAATGCACCACAGATGACTTTGGGGTTTTCATAATGGATATTGCCGCAATGAATGCAGACTAAACGTGATTTATGATCACCTAGTGGAATTTTTGCTTCAGTTTGATGTCCACACGCAACACAAAAGCTCATAATTATCATCAGTCAAACAGATAACTCAGCATAACTGAATTTTAATCAGTTCGCATCATATCTATACCGACAACTCAAATTTCAGCTATGATGATTTATGAGCAACGTCAAAAGAAGAGATGAGTGATATGGAACAGCCATCGTTAATACAACTTCTAGAACAACGGCTGCGTTTTTCCAAACGAATTCAGCAGGCAGATGCTGCAGTCTTAATTGCAATTACGCAAGAGGTACACCCTAGAGTTTTATTAACACGCCGTTCTATGCAACTGTCACAACATGCAGGAGAGGTGTCTTTTCCTGGTGGCAAGCGTGATCCGAGTGATACCAGCAATATTGTGGTCGCATTGCGTGAAGCACAAGAAGAAACCGCATTGAATCCATTTGATGTCAAATTATTGGGTGATTTACCTGCCTTGCGTGCACGAAGTGGCTTATCTGTTAAACCGATTGTAGGTTTGATTCCTGCACAGGTGGAATTGATTGCACAACCCACCGAAATTGATCGTATTTTCTTTGCGCCATTGCAGCATTTAATTGATTCGCCCCCTTTGCCTTATGAGGTTCGTTTGGCACGTCAATCACTTTATTTTCCAAGTATGCAGGTGGAAAGTGAAATTGTGTGGGGTTTAACGGCGCGTATGCTGATTTCTTTATTTCAGTATGGTCTAGGGCATCAAAAGCATTGGCCATTCTTGGTGAATCCACCACATTTTGGATTATCCAAGTTTTAAAGCGTATGTGTAGAAGTAGAGTTTTAAACATGATGTATAAATTTCAGGGATTGAGTCCTAAAGCATTATATGAGCCTTGGGATGGCTGGGTTGCACCAACAGCAACAGTGATTGGCCAGGTTGAGCTGGGCCGTCAGGTCAGCATCTGGTTTGGTGCTGTGGTTCGTGCGGATAATTGTGTGATTCGGATTGGTAATTTTTCTAATATTCAGGAAAATGCAGTTTTGCATACCGATGCTGGCATTGAAATGCATATTGGTGAATATGTAACGGTTGGACATCAGGCAATGTTACATGGCTGTACGATTGGAGATAATTCGTTAATAGGTATCAATGCTGTGGTTCTGAATCATGCCGTGATTGGCAAAAATTGTATTATTGGTGCCAACGCCCTGATACCCGAGGGTAAGGTGATTCCAGACAATTCGGTAGTGATGGGATCACCTGGCAAGGTGGTGAAGACACTGGATGAAGAGGGTGCTGCTCGATTAAGGTTAAGTGCATTGCATTATGCGGAACATTATAAGAATTTTCTGGAACTGGAAGAATTTCATTTTTAATATTTGATCTAAATTTCAGGATAAAAGTGCCAGACAAAAGTCTGGCTTTTTTATATTAAAAAGGAGAACAACTCGCCTAGTGCGTTGGAGTGGAGTATGATACTCAGCGTTTTTTCTCTTTCTGGCACTCAGGGTTTTTGCATGAAATTGCTTGCACTGGAAACTGCAAATGAGCAGTGTTCTGTTTCATTGGTGGATGATACCCAAGAACTGTTTTTCCAACTGGATGAACGAACCAAGGCGCAAACGCAAACCATTTTGCCATTAACTGAACAGGCCTTGTTGCAAACCCAGACTCAACTTGCTGATTTAACTGCAATCGCCTTTAGCCGTGGCCCAGGTTCATTTAGTGGGGTACGCATCAATGCTGCCGTTGCTCAGGCATTGGCTTGGTCGCATGATCTGCCTGTGATTCCTGTATCCAGTTTGCAGGCTCTGGCTCAGGCAGCCTATCGTTTAACAGGTTTGCAGCAGGTTAGCGCTGTGTTGGATGCAAGAATGCAGGAAGTGTATATTGCCAACTTTCGTCTGGATCAACATAGCATCATGCAGGCGGTGGATGAAGAAAAATTATTAAATTATGAACAGGCAGCCGAATATTGCCAGTTTACTGCGATCGGCTCGGGTTCAGGCTTGATTAAGCCAGAGCAAATAGACTCATCCGAGGCTTCTACGCTCAAGATCATGGCGACTGCACAGGACATTGCAACCATAGCGCGTGTATATGCGGCACAACAACAATGGGTTGATGCTGAACATGCATTGCCTGTGTATTTGCGTGATGATGCGTGGAAGAAGATTCCAGAACAAGGCAAAGCAAATTAATACGAATTAAGGTTGAGTATGGATCTTTTATTGCTATTCAAAGCGGCGATTATGGGTTTGGTAGAGGGGATTACTGAATTTCTACCCATCTCAAGTACAGGACATTTAATTTTAGCAGGACAACTGCTGGATTTCTGGACGATTGAAAAGCGCGATATGTTCGCGGTTGCCGTACAGATTGGTGCGATTGCCGCTGTGATCTATGAGTATTGGGGCAAGTTGTGGGGGGCCTTGATTGGTGCGCTCACAGGGCAGGAACAGGGCCGCCGTTTAAGCTTGAATCTGATTATTGCTTCTATTCCAATCGTGATCATTGGGTTGAGCTTTGGTGATGTAGTAAAAGCCTATTTATTTAATGCGATTACCGTAGCAATCGCCTTGATTGTGGGTGGTTTTATTATTTTATGGGCAGAACGCCGTCCACATCAGATCGTAACGCAAGAAGTGGATGACCTGACTTTTAAGCAGGCAACTTTAATCGGCTTGATTCAGTGTCTCGCTTTGATTCCAGGTACATCCCGTTCAGGTTCGACCATTATTGGCTCATTGTTCCTCGGCGTTTCACGTAAAGCTGCGGCTGAATTTTCGTTCTTTTTAGGTATTCCTGTACTGATGGGTGCAGGTCTGCTGGATATGTACAAGATGCGTCATGAGTTGCATAGCAATGATATGGCGGTGTTGGGTGTCGGAATTGTCGTTGCTTTTATCTCTGCTTTGATTGTGATTCGTGCTCTGATTCGTTATGTCTCCAAGCATGATTTTACTGCATTTGCCTATTACCGCATTGTATTTGGGCTATTCATTCTGGCGACATGGTGGACAGGCTGGGTGCAGTGGTAATGCAGATGATCTGTTGGTATCAAGCCGAATATCAACGCCAGTTTCAGCAACTGCAAGCACGTCTGGCTGAATTGGATGTCCAGCTTGATGGGCAAGTGGTTGAGAAAATCAATGCACGTTTTTTACGCCTGAATCCAGACATAGCACTGGTGCTGGATGAGGATGGGTTAAGTCTTGCGGCCAGTGGCATGAAAATGCAGCCTGACTGGTGTGCCGAGATTCCGCGATTAAAAAGGGCCAGTTTAAAATCTGAGATGATTGCCAGAGCCTGCCAGCTTGGAGAGAAACCAAGATTGGTTGATGCGACCGCAGGCTTGGGACATGACAGTTTACTGATGGCCTATTTGGGTGCGAATGTTCATCTGGTTGAACGGCATCCGATCCTGTTTGTGTTGCTGGAATATGCCAGGGCGCAGGCTGAACAAAATCCATTGTTGCAGGCTGTCATGCCGCGTATCCAACTGGTGTTTGCTGATTCAAATCTATATTTGCAGCAGTTGGCCCAGCAAAACCAGCAGGTAGATGTGGTGTATCTGGACCCGATGTTTCCACAGCGCGACCAGAATCACCAAGCGCAAAAAAAACAGGCACAGGTGAAGAAACAAATGCAGTTATTACACTTGTTGTTGCCTGAAGATGGCGAGATGGACTTGGGCGATCAGTTATTGGATTTAGCGCGGAAAATTGCCAAACGTGTGGTGGTCAAGCGTCCACGTCATGCCATTTATCTGGCAGATCAAGTTCCTGATCATCAATGGCTGGGAGATGCTTGTCGTTTTGACGCATATTTTACCAAAGTTTAAATTCGCATCGGATTCAGTTGATTGTTTGGCTTGCGTCAATGCTCAGTAAAGATTTGTGATATAGTGCAAAAGCATGATTGCTAAAAAATTCTTATCACGCTTACACTAGCGCTGAGCATCTCAGTTTTTAGAAAAGTGATGCTTATTTTGAAGAAGTGGATTTTCAGTTTAGTCTTGAAAAGAGAAATACCCAAAGAATTTTATGATAGACCTCAAGCCCTCCATTAATATCTGGCACGATTTTAAAAGTAACCAAATTGCTGGAATGTGGCTGTTTCTGGGGTCACGCCGTTCCTTGCAGATTGTGCATCCCTCCATCACCCAACTGATCCTGTGGGGCATTCTGGGTGGGTGTACCAACTCGCTCTATGGCTGGCTGGTTGCTGGGCAAATGGGGGACTTTAATCCACAGGGTTTGATTGGATATGCACTGTGGCCATTTATTGCCTTAATTGTTGGTATTTTCCTTTCCCAGCGCATGAATCAGTCCCGTTTGATGCTGGTGCCTGCATTACTGTGGTTGGTGCTTGATACCAATATCCTGTTGTTACAATGCCTGATTCAGTATCTGGGATCAAATGGTTACCTGAACTTTATTCCTGACAGTATTTATAATGGTTTTTTACCCCCATTTTTTGTTGGATTGTTTGTCTGGCAGAGTCTGGCCGTCATCTGGGTTTTTTCCCGTGCATTAAAATGGCCGTGGTGGGAGCGTGTATTAGTGATTGTGGCAACTATTGCCACAATGGTGGTATGGCAATTATCCGTTAAGGACCAGCCGATCTGGAAAGTGGAGCAAACACCGCCAAGTTTCAGTGAGGAAGCATTCTATGCACAAAGTCATTTGCTGGATAAGGCTCTGGAACAGATACAGTATGGCGATATTGCCAAAAGCCACTGGTATTTTATGGGCGTGGCAGGAGATAGCTATGCCGATGTGTTCAAGTCGGAAATTGAACGGATAAAAGAGCAGTTCGACACCCGTTTTGGAACCTTTGGTCGTTCGTTGATGCTGATTAATAATCCTGCCACACGTCTGGACGTGCCAATCGCCTCGAAAACCAGTATAGAACTGGCTTTGCGCCGTATTGGCCAGCAAATGAACCGTGACAGTGATGTGCTGTTTCTGTACATGACCTCACATGGCGAACAAAATCATTTTGAAATTGAAAATGCACCGTTGGAGCTTGGGCAAGTTGACCCGAAATGGCTACGTGAAACACTGGATAAGTCAGGAATTCGCTGGCGTGTGATCGTGATTTCGGCCTGTTATTCGGGCAGCTTTATTCCTGCCTTGCAGTCACCTGAAACATTGATCATTACCGCATCAGCGGCAGATAAGACTTCATTTGGCTGTAATAGTGAGGCCGACTATACCTATTTTGGTCGGGCATTTTTTGATATGGCCATGCGTGAGCAGTCTTCAATCAAGCAGGCCTTTGATCAGGCCAGACAAACAGTGACCAAATGGGAAACGGCCCAAGGCTTTGAACCATCAGAACCCCAATGGTCAATTGGGCGTAACATGGAATTGATGCTGCCACAACTGGAGCCTTATTTGTTTCCTACACAAAATATGACAACAACAGATACTACAAAAACACAGGATAATGAACATGCAACTACTGCAAAAAAATCGTTGTTTTGAGGGTGAGCAACGGATTTACCAGATTGACTCGCAGCATCTCAAAGGGCTGAGCAAGGTTGGAGTTTATCTGCCACCAGCAGCTTTGGAGGGTAAACCATGTTCAGCGTTATTTTATTCAAAGTTTTATTGATGATCATTTACAGTTTCATGCGATTCAATTGGAAAAAGCTTGAATCTCGGAATTAAAAACCAAAAGCTCAATCGAGCTTCTTTTTAATGATGCTGCCATTCAACACTAAATTCTTGTCCTGCCATACGGTTTAAATGATCAAGCACGACTTGCTCTAAACGAGCCACATCTTGCTGCTGATTTTCAATCAGGACATCCAGATGCTGTTCATCTTGTATTTGTCCTCTTATTTATGAATGAACATAGCAAAGCCAGCCATAAATGAAAATAGTTCTCATGCAACGGCTTGTTGCAAGTTTGCAATGCCAGTACGCTAACTACAGACGGAAGTGTTATGAATTTGCTATAATTTGCCCATCATTTTCTCACTGTTCGTCAGGTTATCCATGTCCAAGCCTTATTTAATTGCTCCTTCGATTTTATCTGCTGATTTTGCACGTTTAGGTGAAGATGTAGAAAAAGTTTTAGCTGCGGGTGCAGACGTTGTGCATTTTGATGTCATGGATAACCATTATGTACCAAACTTAACTTTTGGTGCAGGTATTTGTAAGGCATTGAAAAATTATGGAATTAAGGCGCCAATTGATGTGCATCTGATGGTTTCACCTGTTGATCGTATGATCGGTGATTTTTTGGAGGCAGGTGCGGATATTATTACCTTTCACCCAGAAGCATCAGACCATATTGATCGCTCACTACAACTGATCAAGTCGGGTGGGGCAAAAGCAGGACTGGTGTTTAACCCAGCCACGCCGTTGCACTATCTTGATTATGTTTTAGATAAAGTAGATCAAATCCTGTTGATGAGTGTCAACCCTGGTTTTGGTGGGCAGAAATTCATTCCAATGACTTTGGAAAAATTACGTCAGGCACGTCAGATTATTGATGCCAGTGGTCGTGATATCCGTCTGGAAGTGGATGGTGGTGTTGGCCCTGCCAATATCCGTGAAATTGCGGAAGCAGGTGCAGATATGTTTGTGGCAGGCTCAGCAATTTTTGGTCAACCCGATTATAAAACAGTGATTGATCAAATGCGTGCGGAGTTGGTAAAAGTGAATCAGGTAGAGATTTAATTTGTGGATAACTTTGTTTATAACTGGGTGGATAACCGTGTTGATAAGCAAGTGGATAAACTGTTGTTAAAATAACCAAAATGATTTCAGTTGCTTATATTCACAGCAAAATCATGGAAAAAGGATAGATATCTGTCCTTTTTTTGTGCGCTAACCTATTTATTTTGCTTAATTTTCATCCTGTTTTGATTTGCTGGGAAATTGTGTGATAAATCAGCAGATTTTCTTTAAACTGAGTCTGAATCGTCAGAATTTAAACACGAAGATGATTGTGCATAAGTATGAAAGAAATTATGCTAAGCACATTGACTTGGCTTGATTATTGAAACAGGGAACCTAACGTGCAATTGCGCCAAAAATACAAACATCTGTGCTTTGTATTCCTGATGATATTCTTCATCGGGGGAAGTGGTGTGGCTGTTGCAGCAGTTCAGGCGATTCAATCTGATCAAAAATCTTATACAACAACGCAGAAAATGCCTTGTCATGAGCAACGTATGCTGGATCAACATCATCATATGTCTAATTCGCATGTTGATATGACCAGTTTGACAAAATGTCATGATGGAAAAATGCATAATGACCAGCATTGTCAGGACTGCAATAATCCCTCACATTGTCAGACAGTCAATCTTGCACTTGATCAGCAGGCACCCAGTTTATCCTATTCCCCATTTTTAGAGCCTGATTCATATAAAAATACCGCTTATCAAGCTCGACATCTTGCTGGCTATTGGCAGGAAATTTTACGCCCCCCTAGAACCTGATCTATTAAATTCCGTTGAAATTCCTCTCTTTTTAAAGAGGGGCTAGGCGATATTTAGCAGATTGGGATTATTTTATGTCTTCAAAATTATATGCTGGCGTTGTTGCCAGTTTGAGCCTATTGCTTGCGCCCAATAGTTGGGCTGCAATTAAGGAATATCACCTGAATATCAATCAGGGCATGGTCAACGTGACAGGAAAACCTGTCAAACGCATGACGGTGAATGGCAAGTTTATTGCCCCGCTTCTGGAGTTTGAAGAGGGTGATGAGGCGGTCATCCATGTGCATAACCAACTCAAGGATCAGGACACCTCCCTGCATTGGCATGGGCTGCTTTTACCTGGCTTGATGGATGGTGTGCCTGGTTTTAATGGTTTTCAGGGCATTCAGCCACAGGGTGATTTTACCTATCGTTTCAAGGTGCGCCAAAACGGAACCTACTGGTATCACGCCCATAGTAAAGGACAGGAACAGGATGGTCTATATGGTCCGCTGGTGATTTATCCAAAAGGAAAACAGCCTGTTGCCGCACATGAAAAAGCACAACGTGACTATGTGGTGATGCTATCGGATTTCCATGAATCCGATAGTGCCCAGATCATGGCAAACCTGAAAAAGTCTGCCGAGTATTATCAGAACCAGCGTGAAACAGTGGGCGATCTCTGGAAACAGGTGAAACAGCAAGGCTTAAAGGCAACATGGCAAGACCGTACAATGTGGAACCAGATGCGGATGCTAAAAACCGATTTATCGGATGTTACGGGTTATACCTTTTTAGTGAATGGTCAGACACCACAGCAGAACTGGACAGGTGCATTTAAAACAGGTGAGAAAGTCCGCCTGCGTTTTATCAATGCTTCAGCCATGTCTTTTTTTGATGTACGTATTCCAGATTTAAAAATGACGGTGGTGAGTGCCGATGGTCAGCCTGTTCAACCTGTACCAGTAGATGAATTTCGGATTGGTGCGGCAGAAACCTATGATGTGATGGTCGAGCCAACGCAGGCAAATTATCAAATTCAGGCAGAGTCGATTGACCGTGCTGGTTTTGCGATTGCATCACTGCAAAACGAAATGTTTCCAAAACAGCAAAAGCTTGAAATACCGAAAGCCCGTCCGCGTGCACTATTGACCATGGATGATATGGGACATGGGCAAATGGATATGGGCAAAATGGATCATGGCTCACATCAGCAAATGAATATGGAACATTATTCACATGACCAGATGCAGATGTCAGCATCAGCAATGTCTGAGCATAGCCAGCACCAATCTATGGCATCTTCTGAAAAAGATCAGCCTGATACCGTGCAGGGTTTGGCCAATGCCTCCACACCAGCAGGGCATAAGGCGTTGCAGTATGCCGACCTGAAATCATTAACACCCCAAGCTGATACCCGTCCTGCTGAAAGAGAGTTGCTGATCCGTCTTGGCGGTACGATGGAGCGTTATATCTGGACGATTGATGGCAAGAAGTTCAGTGACAAGGACTTTGCTCCTTTAAAAGTGAAATATGGCGAACGTATCCGCCTGAAATTTGTCAATGACAGCATGATGGCCCACCCAATGCATTTGCATGGCATGTTTATGCAACTGGAAAATGGCCAGTCTGCACAGGACATGCCAAACAAGCACACAATAATCGTACCGCCAGGCAAGACAGTGACCGCCATGCTGACTGCGGATGAGTTGGGCGAATGGGCAATTCATTGCCACCTGCTATACCATATGAGTGCAGGTATGATGAGCAAGCTGATCGTAGCAAATGTTGATGGCTCGAAAGCGCCGATTAAAAATAACGTACCTGTCCAGTCAGCTCAGGGAGAAAGCCATGCACATCATTAAGCTAACCCCTGAAATGAAACCCCATGTAACCTTATTGCTGATGGGTGGAATGATGTGCTGCCTGAGTGTCGTGACTTATGCACATGAAGATCATAATCACATGACAGATGAACAGCCCGTTATGCAGATGGATGCATCATCAGCAATCCAACATAAACAACATCAAATTGTCCCTGTAAGGCTAAAAGTTGACCATACACAGCATGATCACCACCGTGAACATGGTGGGCAGATGTATCAGGCCACCAGTTTGGAGAGTGCGTGGACGGTGGATGATCATGGTCGGGGCAGTGCCAGCAGCAAACTGAAAACTTGGATAGGCACAGATGAAAACAAGATTTTCATTAAGGCGCATGTGGAAAAGGCAGAATCCGAGCAGACACAAACTGATGCAATGGCTTTATATAGCCGTAATATTGCTGACTTTTGGGATGTACAGGTGGGTGCTCGCCACCAATATCAACCTGAACAATCGCAAGATAAAAATCAGTGGAGTGCCGTAGTCGGCTTACATGGTTTGGCCCCTTATTTCTTTGAAACCGAAGCCTATCTCTATGCAGGGCAGGATCAACGCTGGCAGTTTAGTCTGGAAACCAGCCGTGATGTACTGTTTACCCAGAAATTGATTGCACAGCCTTATTTCAATGCGGATCTGGTTTTAAATGATCAATCAAGATATGCACAAAAATCAGGTGTGTCCAAACTGCAAACAGGCGTGCAGATTCGCTATGAAATCAATAAAAAAATCATGCCATTCATTGACCTTGCTTATGCCTATCATAAAGGTAACAAGCAAACTGCATGGCAAATGGCTTCAGGGCATGAGCAAGGCGGGCTATATGGTGCGGGGCTTACTTTAAAGTTCTGATACTCCGTCTAAAATGTCACTCCACTGAGATACTGTTGGTTTATACTGGCAGTATCTTTTTTGAGTCATTCATGGTGCATAAATGGCTTTAGAACAACAAGACAGGCAAATAACAGATCATGCAAGTCAAGGGGGAAATTCAAGAGAAAAACCCCAAGCTTCTTTTCAGTCACAAGCAGGATTCATTTCAGCAAATGGCAGCATGAAAGTTAGTTTTTACTATATTCCCCATATGAGCAGTGTGGTGGAAGCAACGCGTGTACGCAAGGCATTAGTTCCGTTTGTGGATTTATTGATTGAGCATAGTATTGATCTGGATGCACGTCATTTAACCCTCTACCATCATCTAGCGATTGATGAGGTTACCGCTGCCTTGCAGCGCCTGAGTCTGGGGGCTGAACTACAACAAACCATGTCCCATTATGAACCTGTGGAAATCGCGTCATTTCAGCAGGAAAAGACAGATTCATTCAATCAGAACAAGACCTCTACAGAAAACCAGCTCAACCCCATTCAACAATTTTTGTATGCCGCTTTGGAAAAGCTTAGGCAATGGATCAAGATATTACAAGGTAAAAAGGATCAATAATATGCCAAGATGGATGTATGGCTTGCTCGGATTGGCACTGGCATGGCTGGTCTGGACCAATCTGCTTAAACCCGCTCCAAATGTGAGTCAAATTACGACCCAGCAAGGTGTACAGGTGATGGCACTGGAAAACTATGAGGGTTCATTTCGTGTATTGGGACGGGAAGACTACAATCTAGGCCGTGAAGCAGAATTTTCCCCTATGGACATTGCAGTGGGTTGGGGTGAAATGGCAAATCCACAGGTGTATAAGCAGATTGACATTTCCCAGAGTAACCGTTGGTATCACTGGCGTATTGACCATGAACCACCGATTTCGTTTAGGGAAATTGAAACACACAGTGCCAACATGCATTTAGTTCCAGCAGATGCCTATGTGGCATCGCAAATGAAGAAAATTAAAAAGGATGATCTGGTCTACCTCAAAGGTGCATTAATCGAAATTCAGGCACCCGATGGGTGGCGCTGGAAAAGTTCCTTGTCCCGTGAGGATACAGGCAATGGTGCCTGTGAATTGATGCGTGTGGACAGCATCATTTGGCAATAGAATATACAGAATAACAGTTTATGCTTTTCAAAAGCTTAGGCAATATAGATACATAACAATTCACATAACTATACATTTTACAGTAAACTTCTGGGCTGGGAGGACGACCTCCCCAGAAAAGAATCACGTTGGGACGACCCAATCATGAAACAAGATGAATGTAAAAATGGCGTGGGCAATTTTAATTTTGGCAGGTGTTTTTGAAGTCATTTGGGCATACTCAATGAAAATGTCTGAGGGCTTCACACGTCTCACCCCAAGTGTGGTTACGATCATTTTTATGATTTTAAGTGTGGTGTTGCTTTCAATGTCGATGCGAACACTTCCGCTTGGAACGGCATATACCATTTGGACGGGAATTGGCGCGATAGGTTCATTTGTTGTTGGTATCATCATTTTAAATGAACCGATCACGGCTATGCGAATGATTGCAGCCGTCTTGATTGTATCTGGTTTAATGTTGATGAAATTGTCATCAAATTAATGGTTTAAGGAGAGTGTAATGCAACTGGTGTATATGTATATGGACTCTCCTGTAGGCGCATTAAAACTGGTTGCTCATGATCAGGCTCTGGTCGCGGTGATGTGGGACAATGAAGACCATAAACGGGTACGCTTGGCGGAACTGATTGAGAATATCCAGCATCCGATGCTGCTAAAAGTAAAACAACAATTAGAACAATACTTTGCAGGGCAACGCCAGCAGTTCGATCTACCACTGGATTTTCAGGGAACAGATTTCCAGCAACAAGTCTGGCAGGCTTTACTGACCATTCCATACGGGGAAACTCGTAGTTATAAAGATATTGCGCTCCAGATTGGCAATGAAAAAGCAGTGCGTGCGGTTGGTGCTGCCAATGGTAGAAACCCAATTTCAATTATTGTACCATGCCATCGGGTGATTGGTTCTGGTGGGGCTTTGGTGGGTTTTGCAGGTGGTCTGGATAAGAAGCAGATTTTATTGAGTTTGGAACAGGGGCAAATTCAATAAACTGTATCGCTGATACTCGATTTTAATCGCCTTTTGGAATAAGCTTAAGCCTTTCATAACAAGTTGAATGGATATTTAAAAATGGCTGTGGGTGACGTAGCAATGCCGCTGATGCATGTGGTGCAGGGTGTAAAAATTGGCTCAACTGAGGCGTATGTACGTTATCCAAACCGACGCGATCTGGTCATTTTTGAATTTGCTGAAGGCTCAAACGTTGCAGGGGTGTTTACCCAAAGTGCATTTGCCGCTGCACCTGTATTGCTTAGTAAAAAGCATCTGGCTGAAAGTACACCACAACAGCAGCCACGTTACTTGATCATTAATACAGGCAATGCCAATGCTGCCACAGGGACACTCGGTTATAAAAATGCGGAGGCAACCTGTGCCAAACTGGCTGAACTGACAGGTGTACAAAGCAGTCAAATTCTGCCATTTTCAACAGGCGTAATTGGTGAGCAACTTCCAATTGAACGTTTGCTGCAAGGCATTCAACCAGCGTTGAATGATTTAAATGCCGATCGTTGGGCTGATGCCGCATCAGGCATTATGACCACAGATACCACACCAAAAGGGGCATCTGAGCAATTTGAGCTGGATGGCGTGACCTATACCATGACGGGCATTAGTAAAGGTGCAGGCATGATACGCCCGAATATGGCGACCATGTTGAGTTTTGTGGCAACCGATGCGCCGATTAGCCGTGAAATGGTACAGCGGTTACTGCAAACCACGGTTGAGCATTCGTTTAACCGTATTACCATTGATGGTGATACCTCCACCAATGACTCCTGTATTTTTGTGGCAACAGGTCTGGCAGGTGGTACGGAAATTACCACTCAGGATGATCCACGTTACCAACAGGTACTGGATGTGCTTGCTCGGATTATGAATCGCCTGGCGCAGTTGATTGTCCGTGATGGTGAGGGCGCAACCAAGTTCATCACAGTTCAGGTTGAGGGTGGGGCAAATACTCAGGAATGTTGTGATGTTGCCTATAGTGTGGCTGAGTCACCATTGATCAAAACCGCATTATTTGCCTCCGATCCAAACTGGGGCCGTATTGTGATGGCAATTGGCAAGGCAGGTGTACCCAACCTAGATAGTAGTAAAGTACAAGTTTGGTTAGGTGATGTACAGATTTGCTTAGATGGTGGTGCAAACCCAGATTATACTGAAGAAGCAGGTGCAGCCGTCATGGCTGAAAAAGAAATTACCATTCGTATAGACCTTGGTCGTGGTACAGCCAAAGACACGGTTTATACCTGTGACTTTTCTTATGACTATGTCAAAATTAATGCCGATTATCGTTCATAAATTTGCGTTATAATAAAGCCTCCACAGTGAGGCTTTTTTTATAAGCTGGTATGTGGATAGTGTGATATTAACTAAATGCTCACCAAGATACCCACGTTATAAGTTTGCAGCGATGCAAGCACGCAGGATAGAGAAGACGCTTTATGAATGATGCGAATTTAATTGCGAACGAAGCCAAAAATATTGTGCAGGCGCATTTAGATCGTTTGGGCGAGCCAAAGGACAATAGTCTTAGCCCAGAAGTGAAACAAGAAAAGTTTGCCCAAATTGCAGCTGAGTTGAAAAAGCGAAATGCAGTGCTTGTGGCTCACTATTACTGTGATCCTGAAGTGCAGGAGCTTGCGGAACTGACAGGGGGCTGTGTTTCTGATTCATTGGAAATGGCACGTTTTGGTCGTGATCATCCTGCAACAACCCTTGTGGTGGCAGGGGTGAAATTTATGGGCGAAACCTCCAAGATTCTCTCACCAGAGAAAACAGTGTTGATGCCAACTTTGGAAGCCACCTGTTCACTGGATTTGGGTTGTCCTGTAGATGAGTTTTCAGCGTTCTGTGATCAGCATCCTGATCATACCGTGGTGGTGTATGCAAATACCTCGGCGGCTGTAAAAGCACGTGCCGATTGGGTTGTGACTTCAAGTTGTGCGGTTGAGATCATTGAACATTTAGATAGTTTGGGCGAAAAAATTATTTGGGCACCAGATCAGCATTTAGGTCGCTATATTCAAAAGAAAACGGGCGCTGAAATGTTGTTGTGGGATGGTGC
>CAZKJI010000023.1:0-22347 GCA_964553005.1 uncultured Acinetobacter sp.
AGGTGGCTTAACTAGAGCGGAATATCACTTATAAATACGCTTTTAGTTGTTCAAATAAGTGGGACCACCTCTATAACTTTGTCTGTATCCTCTTCCTTTTCAGCTAATTCAAGATAGTAGTGTCCACCCTCACTTCAGATGCACAAATTTGACTTTGACGCACACGTTTAATCTTGCCACAAGTGAGCATGTATTGCTCAACCTGCTCTGAAATATCAGAGCAGAAATCATCAATTAGGCAGAAAAGTGTTGTAAGCTGTGTGTCGATAGGCATTTTGAGATCATTGTTTTTTTGTCGTGATTAAATTTTGACTTAAATGCCTATCCTTTTACAACTTTCTTATCCAGAATTCACGTTTTTTAGCTAAGGTCTTGAGGGTTTTAACCTCGACTACAGTTTCATCCGCAGCTTTAGCTTCCGTTTCATCCTTTTTGGCTTTCTTGCGTTTTTTCTTTTTCTTGGGCTGTTCCGTTTCAACAGCTTCGCCGTCCTCAATTGCTTGCCAATATTCCAACTGTTCCATCACGGCGGCATAAATGGAGTTCTTACTGTATCGGCCTTTCTTGTCGAGGGTGCCAACTGGACGAGCCATCAGGATTTCCAGCGCCTGATCAATGGTATCAATCGCATGGACATGGAATTGCCCTGTTTGTACTGCTTCAATCACGTCCTGGCGTAGCATCAAATGTTGCATGTTTTGACGGGGAATAATGACGCCTTGTTTGCCTGTTAGGCCTTGAAGTTTACATGCATCGTAGAAACCTTCGATTTTTGCATTCACTCCACCAATTGGTTGTACTTGGCCAAGTTGGTTCATAGAACCCGTAATCGCCCATGATTGGTCAATTGGAATTTGAGAAATGGCAGAAATTAAAGCTGAAAGTTCTGCAACAGTGGCACTATCGCCATCGACTTGTCCATAGCTTTGCTCAAACGCCAATGCTGCGGAGAAATGTAAGATTTGTTCACGACCAAAGTGTGCTTTTAAGAAGCTTGACATGAGCAACACGCCTTTGGCATGAAGCGAGCCGCCTAACTCGACACTGCGTTCAATATCTAAAATATCACCGCCGCCTTGATAAACGGATGCGGTGAGACGAGAGGGTAAACCGAACTCAACATCTGCATAGTGAATTACAGACAAAGCATTGATCTGACCGAGACGATGTCCTGAAGTTTCAATCAATTGTGTCCCACGCGAAAGATCTTGCCAATATAACTCTCTTAAATAGCCTAAGCGATATTGACGATGATGTAATGCTTGGTTGACATGCTGATCTGTGACGATTTTGTCATCAGCTTTAAAGGCATGATGATGTGCTTCACGAATTAAATCACCGAGTGTAGAGGCATGTAGTGAGAGAGAGCTTTGATCTTCTGCTTGACGACTAGAGTCGGTGAGTAAAGCAGCGAGCGCTGAACGATCAAATGGAAGCAATTTATCGGCTTGAACATAGTCTGCAATCAATTGCATGTAGGCCTGTTCATTGCTGTTATTACGCTGCAAGGTATCCGTAAAATCTGCGCGAATTTTAAAGACACTGCCTAATTCTGGTTCAACTTCTAAAATTTCATAGTAAATTTCAGGTTCTGCCAGTAAAACAACTTTAATATCTAAAGGAACAGAAGCGGGTTCAATCGAAATGCTGCCCGTTAATGTTAGCATATGTTCTAACGAAGAAAGTTTGAGTTGACCTGATTTCAATGCACGTTTTAAACCTTGCCATGCATAAGGCTGTTCAAGTAATTGCTCTGCTTCAAGCATTAAAAAGCCACCGTTGGCTTGATGCAAAGACCCTGGGCGAATTAAGGTAAAGTCGGTAGTAATCGTACCATTATGTGTAAGTTGCTCAACATGACCCAATAAATTATAGTGCGTTGGAAAATCTTCGAAAATAACTGGAGCACCACTATTTGGCTTATTGGCAATAATTACATTAGCTTGATAACGTGATGGAACACGATTAAATAAAGCTGGCGTAAAATCATCTTCTTCTTGTTCTAAAATCAGCTCAACATTATCAATAATATCTTCAGCATAATGTTTCAGATATAAGTCGAGGCCTTTGACTTCTTTATTTTTATTTAAAATTGACTCCATACGTGGTGTAACCACTTGAGTGGCAATTTCACGGTTTAAAATTGATACTTGATCACGAGCATCGTCTTCTAAATCACCAAGATGTAACCCTAAACGCTCTAGTTTTTTCTCCATATAACGCATGTTGGATGTGATTTCAGCACGTTCTTTGCTGCTTAGCGCATCAAGATCATTTTTTGTTAATTCTTGATATTCATTCTCTATGAGCTGCATTGGAATAAACACGTGTTTGTCATCACGAGAAATCAACTTTAAATCGAGTTCTTGTCCTTCTTTAGTGAGTTCTATTAAAGCTTGCTGCTGGACATCACCTGTATCTTGACGAATGCGTTCAATACGGTTGTGATAAGTTTCCGCACTAAAACGGCGTTCCAATTGTTTTAGAATAATTTGCCATGCCTGCTGCAAGGCATTTTGAAATTTAGTGCCTTGCCCAGCAGGAAAGCGCAAGGCAATCGGTTGTCTTGGATTTTTGAAGTTATTGACATAAACCCAATCGTTTGGCGTAGGCATGGTTTTAGCGTGTTGCTGAAGCAACCGTTTAATCATGGTGCGTTTGCCAAGACCCGCTGTGCCAACTGCAAAAATATTATAGCCAGAGTATGGTAAGGAAATACCAGCTTCAACTGAAGCACGTGCACGATCTTGCCCAAGAAAGTTATTGAGGGGTTTGATACGTTTAGTTGAACTCGGAATCTCAGCTAAATTTAGAATATGCGTGAGTTGTTCAGGGCTAAGTGCTGTTTTCTTAAGTGTCGTTTGAATATCCGTCTGCTCAAAGGCGCTTGGTAAAGAATTGATTTTCGCTGTAGTCGTGTTTGTTGGTGTTGAAGATAAAGTTGTTGCAGTCATTTGATCAAGTTTTTGGGTCACTATTGCTATCCAACAAAGAAACGAAAGTTAAGTAATTAAAGGTATACAGTTTTAGGTCTAAAGATCAAGCGAACTTGTGTTTTTTATCGACAAAACAAAACAATGGTTGCATAAAGCAACTTGCAAGCAAGAGCAAGAAACGATTGAATAGGCACATTCACGCATGTTCATGGAAAATAATAACCAATGACAACTCAAGCCACTGGGTGGGCATCCGCATTTAAAGCTTTTTTAGATCGCCGTGCACTGATTATGCTCTTTCTTGGTTTCTCGGCAGGGATACCCATTTTATTGATTTTTTCTAGCTTGTCTTTATGGTTAGGTGAAGCAGGAATTGATAAAAGTGCTGTGACATTTTTTAGTTGGGCGGCATTAGGTTACTCTTTTAAATTCGTTTGGGCACCGTTGATTGATGAATTGCCTGTTCCATTGTTAACGAAAAGTTTAGGTCGCCGCCGTGCTTGGTTGTTGATTGCACAGTCTTTGATTATATGTGCAATTTGTATTATGGCATTTTCCGACCCAGCACTTGGACAAAGCTATTTAATTCAAATGGCAGTTGGTGCTGTTTTATTAGGATTCTCGGCAGCGACTCAAGATATTGTCATCGATGCTTATCGTATTGAACTCGCTGAAAGTGAGATGCAAACTGTTTTAGCTTCAACTTACAACGCAGGTTACCGTATCGGGATGATCGTTGCGGGTGCAGGGGCTTTATTTCTTGCTGCTTATTTAGGTACAGCTAAAGGCAATTATATCTATGAAGCATGGAAATATACTTATCTCACCATGGCAGCAGTCATGGTGGTTGGTATTATTACAACTTTATGCATTCGTGAACCTCAAGTAAATCGTGTTTATAAACATTATAAAACTACAGATTACTATCGCTTGGTCTTTGTATTTTTTATTGCTGTTGCAACTTTTGTTGTCAGTTATATTTACTCTGGGAATGTAACAGATGCTATCGCTAAAGCAGCAAATATTAAAGATACTGCTGCTTTATTTGGTTTAGAAGCACTGCGCTTTTTAACTGCTACAGCCACAGCTTTATTGGTTGGTTTGGGTTTAGTTAAAACTGGCGTCGTGAATCAACAAATGGCTAAAGAAACTTGGGTTGCCCCAATTTTAGATTTCTTTAAACGCTACGGTATTAAACTTGCCTTAGTTCTTTTACTGCTGATTGGTTTTTTCCGCATCTCAGACATCATTGCAGGAGTGATTTCCAATGTGTTCTATCAAGATCTAAATTTCAGTAAAGAACAAATTGCTGAGGCTGTGAAAATCTATGGTGTGATCTTTAGCTTAGTTGGTGGTTTTCTCGGTGGTTTGTTGGCGCAACGCATGAACATTATGAAACTCATGTTCGTGGGCGCAGTGTTGGCTAGTTCAACCAATTTAATTTTTATCGGCTTGGTCAAATCAGGTAAACCACTTGCTCCAGTTGAGGTTCAGGTCGGAAATAAATATTATCAAGTGCAAACCGATGATGTTGGATATTGGAAATTACAAGTGCCGAATGACGTCTTAGCAAAAGCAAATTCGGTACAGGTAAGTACTCAGTACCAAAATCAGAGTGATACCAATGTAACTCTTGCAATACCATATTTAGTAAATGCCCAGCACGCTCAGATTCAATTATTACCTATCGGTGGTGATGATCAATTAACAGAAAAAGAATTGAAGCAAAGTCTGGTCGTTAAAGGACAATTAGCAGGGCTTAAAAGTGAAGATTTAAATGAAGATAAGCCTGTTATCCTTAAATTAGATAATCAAGAATTTGCTGCGAAAGTGGATGATAAAGGAATATTTACTGGTGCTGTAGATGGAAAGCTATTACAAGCATCTTCCACTAAAACGATTAAAGCTTTTGTTCATTTAAAAAATAATAGTGCAAGCCAGTTATTTGCAAAAAGATCATACCGTATCAATACTGCATCACATGTTGAAACCACACTCGATGTCGATATTCAGCCAATTGCTGTGGTCGATCCAAGTCAGTCAGGGACAATAGAACTTTCTGGCAAAGTGATAAAAGGCTATAGCTCATTATGGCTCTATTTTGCCATTATTGTCGATAATTTAGCTTCAGGTTTAGCTGGTGCTGCATTTATTGCCTTTTTATCTAGCTTAACGAGTGTGTCATTTACTGCGGTTCAATATGCGATTTTTAGTTCATTAATGACTTTAACACCCAAATTATTGGGTGGTTATTCAGGAACGATTGTGAGTAATATTGGCTACCCAAATTTCTTTTTAATGACGACTTTAATTGGAATTCCAATTTTGATTCTTGTGGTTTGGGTTGCGAAACTATTGCGTGACCATGAAAACCAAACAACTCAACAGACAGGTGAATAACTATGCGCATGTTACATACAATGTTACGAGTAGGTAATTTAGAACAATCTTTAAAGTTCTACACTGAGGTACTTGGTATGAAATTACTACGCCAACGTGATTATGAAGAGGGGCGTTTTACCTTGGCTTTTGTGGGCTATGGTGATGAAGAAAACAATACTGTGCTTGAACTGACTCATAACTGGGATACAGCTAGCTATGATTTAGGCAATGCCTATGGTCATATCGCCATTGGCGTAGATGATGCTTATAAAGCATGTGAAGAAATCAAAGCAGCTGGTGGAAAAGTAGTACGTGAGGCTGGCCCAATGAAAGGTGGAGTGACGGTGATCGCTTTTGTTGAAGATCCAGATGGCTATAAGGTTGAATTGATTCAACAGGATCAAAATGCACGTAATAATTAATTTCGTATCTTGATCCACAATTTCTAATTTAAAGCCATAGCTTTATTTATACAGCCCAGTATGATGTTTTGATCGAATGGTCAATAATCTCATGTTGGGCTGTATCGTCATTAGCGAACAGATTGGGAAAAGTTATGTTAAAGCTCTTGGCGCTAGATCGTTTCACAATATTATTGATAGCAATCGTAGTACTAGCGACTTTTTTCACAGTTTCGGGACAGGTTGCACATTATTTTAATATTCTCACAACTGTCGCAATTGCTATCCTGTTCTTTTTACATGGTGCAAAACTCTCACGTGAAGCCGTTGTACAGGGAATGCTGCATTGGAAAATGCATGCATTGGTTTTTGCTTTTACTTTTGCGATTTTTCCTGTAATTGGGCTTTTAGCTAAACCTGTTTTGGAGCCGCTTCTTGAGCAACAGTTGTACTGGGGCTTCTTATTTATGTGCTTCTTACCCTCAACAGTACAATCTTCAATTGCATTTACGTCGATTGCAAAAGGGAATGTTGCAGGAGCGGTTTGTAGTGCATCTTTCTCCAATATCATTGGGATGTTTATTACGCCAATCTTAGTGAGTTATTTTATCTTGGGCCAAAGCCAACATGGCTTTGATCCTACGCAATCGATTGTTCAAATTACCTTGTTATTATTGGTTCCCTTTGTTTTAGGTCAGTTACTTCGCCCTTATGTTTTTCCTTATATGATCAAATTACCAAGCTTAGTGAAAGCTTTCGATCAAGGATCAATCTTAATGGTAGTTTACGGTGCCTTTAGCAGTGCTGTCGTTGCAGGCTTATGGCATCAAATCAGTGGATTAGCTTTGCTGTATTTAGTACTTGCATGCTCAGTTTTGCTTACTATTGTAATGTTGCTTGCTTTGTATTTACCAAAATGGTTAGGGTTTAATCATGCAGATCAAGTTACTATTTTCTTTTGTAGCTCTAAAAAAACGCTAGCGAGTGGCGTGCCAATGGCGCAAATTCTGTTTATTGGTCAGCCTTTAGGTATGATTGTATTGCCGATTATGATTTTTCATCAAATCCAATTAATGGTCTGTGGTGTAATTGCGAATCGTTGGTCAAAATCAAAACAAGAATAGTTCGCAAATTTTGATTTATTGGCGTATAATCTTTGCCACTTGTTGGCTTTGCTCTGATCTAAGGGTCTCGGTGAGTCAAAAGAAATGGTCTGTTGTGGTATTGATCTGCGAGTGTTAACACTCTGCTTTCCTCATCTTGAGAGTGATCAATTGCGATAACAGCTTAAGCCTTTCTTACTAAATAGGAGCATCGACCATGCGCGCCGATATTCACCCTAAATACGAAAAATTAGTTGCTACTTGCTCATGCGGTAACGTAATCGAAACTCGTTCTGCACTTGGTAAAGAAACTCTTTATCTTGACGTATGTTCAGCTTGCCACCCATTCTATACTGGTAAACAAAAGAATGTGGATACTGGTGGTCGTATCGACAAATTCAAACAACGTTTCTCTGGTATGTCACGTTCTATCAAACGTTAATATCAAGAAAACAAAAAAACGGGCGATATGCCCGTTTTTTTATGCTTCAGTTTTATTAATGTATTTTGAAATCTATTGCGTACAAGACCTTATTGGTCTTGCACGTCCGTTAAACGATCAAGTTTCTTTTGGAAGTAGTTACCCTGTAGGAAACGGGCTTCTACATTCCATGCATTCGCAAACAAACTCATGTCATTGAGTTCGGTGAGTAAAATCTCAACTTGCTTTTCAGCAATAAAATGAAGAATTTTTTCTTGTAGAATTGCCATTTCTTTTTCAGATCCTAGCATTTTCGCCAATTTGCTATGGAAGCTAAGATATTGGGTATCAATCTGCTGAAGTATGCTGTCACTATACAATGAGTCGCCAAAACCACGGATGGAAATTTCTGCTCCATGTTGTCGAAGTAAGGCAATTTGTGGCTGTGCCTGAGACAGGTTTTGCTGTAGGGCCTGTTCTGAGAACTGTAGAATCAGTGGGTGAGCCTGTTTACTGCCAATAATGGTGAGCAACTTGGCAACCAGCTCAGGCAGTTTCTTGTCATTCAACAAGATATGATGATTGAGGTTTACAATCAGTTTTGCCTTAGGGTACTGGGTAATGAAGTTGTGCAACTGCTTGCATGCCTCAACCAGTATCCAGCGATCCAGTTGAACTGATAATTCAGGATCATCCTTTAAATCACCCAGATCAGCGATATCCTGCCATTGATTGTTATGGATAAAACCACCCGACACTTCATAGGTATGGGTATGTTGATCCTGCTTGTCATAAAGCTGCTGGTATTTCAGGTGGATATCGCCTGCATCCAGTTTTTGCCTGAGTTCCTGTAACAGGCTTAGCTCCACATTGGTTGGAATGCGTGTTGTGGTTAAGCCAATGTCCGCATCAATTTTCGGGCTGTCAATCGTTGGTAAATCCAGTGAGAAGGCCTTAGTGAGAATTTTTTCAAAACTGGCTTCGTCTGCAATTGGCTGGGCAAGTTCACTGTAGCCCAGTTTCAGGTGTAGGGGGAATGTATAATTCTCAGTCACCAGTAACTGCGGTTTTTGTAGGCTGTTCAATCCAATCAGAAGTGAGTTGAGTACATTGGCTGATTCTGCCTGAAACAAGGCAACATAAAGAGCATGGTCCACCTGGCAGACAGGGACATTGACCTGTTCCTTAATAAAACCTGCAATGTTGGCGAAATAAGCCTTGGTGGCACGCCAGTCAGTCTGGAATACTTCGTTTGGACAGCTATTAAGGCTAAATAAAACCAGTGCATTGGCATTGGCTGGGTGGTTTGCAAGTTGTCGGTTGATTTGTTGCAGGGCGGTGTTCAGGCCTGAGATTTTTTCAGAGGAAGTGACGGCTGGTATTGTCGCTGAAGGCTGAATGGTGGACTCACATTCAATGTTTAGCTGGATTTCATCCTCATTTCCCGAAGGAATGAACTCAACCTGTAATGCACTGTTTTTTACACTTGGGTTTTGGGTGCGAAGTTCAAAACGCCCTTGTTCAAACTGTCCCTGTGAAATTTTCTTGAAACGCAGCTTAAACTGACTCAGGTCTTCAGGCTGTAAAACGTCCAGAATGGGCAAGCCAATTAAATCGTCTGCGCTGCTGAATCCAAAAAGCTGTGCATATTCGGTGTTGGCGGTAATATGAATACCTTCCTGCAAAATTGCGACCGCTTTATGGGTTTCGGCAACCAGTGACTGCGCCTGAGTTTGAGCCGCTTCCAGTTCACTGAGCAGACGGTGTTCCGCCTGAACCAGACGGCTATAGGACAGGGCCCGAATAATAGTGATATAAAAATTTTCAGGTGATTTAAGATTTAGGACATCATAAATCCCTTTATGGATATAAGATTGATATTGATCAGCCTTGTAGTCATCTGGTTCAAGTAACAGTATAGGCAGGCTGGGCTGTGACGATGCCTGAATCAGTGAAAGAGTCTGTTCAATCTTTAGATCGTACGCACGTCCAAAAATGACGATATCCCAGGGAAGATTCAGTTGCTTCTCAAATGCCTTGAGGTCGTCAAGCAAGGTCGCCTTGACCTGATGCTCCTGATTGGCGAATAACTCCAGAATCTGGTTATAACGTAACTGGTTATCATCAATAATGAGTAAGCGGGTTTCAGTTCGTTTTAACTTTTTAGAGAGTAAAGAATTTCTCACTTCAATGCTTCCCATAAATCTTGATCATTGGTATCCATATTATTTTGTGCCATGAATTTATGAAGAATGGACTGTTCCTCTTCATTTAGCAGTTCAAAATCAAATTGAACAAAACTCTGGGTAATTAATTGTGCGTTTAATAAATACACTTTTACTTCCTCTTTCCCCAATCTTAAATGAATCGCCTGTTGTTCCCGAAAAATTTGCGAACCTGGCAAAATTAAAGTTGTTTTGGTTTCATCCAGACTCTGGTTTTTTAATAAAAGTGCTGGATGGTAGTTACTCACATGCCGATCAGCCTGAACGCGTACCGCACATGGGAAAATTTCCTGAGCAAGAACCTCCAATCCCAGTTCCAGACTTTTCTCGGTTGACTGTTTAAGCCAGCGAATCACGCCGCCACGCCAGTGCCCATGTGAGGTTTCCTTGACCAGAATATATTCACCTGTTCTTAAGTTTTTAGGGGCTTCTCCTGACCATTTAATGCGGTAACCATTGACACTGATATCCAGTATGTCGGATTGGTAAACGACCTTGCTTTCACGGCTTAAGCGCTGGATGCTTGATTCTTCATTGTTTCCAGAAAGCTTTTTATCCCATGTGGACATAAATCTCGATTCGTTTTGTAAATTGAAGTGATGCTCCAGTAACAAGGTCTCATCAAAATTTTTGGCTTTGGATAGATAAAAGTGTGCGGTTAGCAAACCAAAACAGATATGCAATTGGGCCGAATATTCATAACGTTCATGACGGCGTTCTGCTGTGGTTCCAAGAATGGTCTGAACATGGAACTTGAGTGCAGGAGTCAGGTAAATTTTTTCATTCTTGGAAATATATTCAGCATTTTTATGCAAGGTTGCTGTGACATGGTCCAGCAGGGTATTGGTACTGATAAAAACATTGGGATTAAACCCTGAACTTTGCTTTTTATTGTAGATTGGTGGGTGGTCTTTGCTGGTGTCCACCACATACTTGGTCAGGTCAGTCTCCTTAGACAGAATCTGAACCATTTTTGCCCAGTCAAAACTACACTGGAACAATGCCTGAATTTCAGACTGGCGAATTTGATTGGTATTAAAAATATCCATCAAAATCAGTTGGGCATAGGCCTGCGAAATATTGCTTAGAGAGTTGGATTTGCTGCCCTGAATCTGTTCCAGATTGGTCTGGTGGTATTTATGGGTGAGTGCAGCCTCATAAAGTTGATGGGAAATCAGCCATTGTCCTGCAACAGGTTCACTATAGAGCATATGTTGTTGATAGAGCAGTTGGGTCAGTTGTTGCAAGGCCTGAAAGGTTGCCAGTGTTCTGGCGGTTTGTAAGTTCTTTTTCTGGTTCAGCGCAAAGATTGAAAATTTCTGATTGTCGAGCTGGTCACTACTGCGGCGTACAATATTGATGTAGATTGCCGCAAAATAACAGCGTAACAACATGGCCAGTTCAATGATGTGTTCATTACGGTCTGAACTGATGACACCCTGATTAAAAAAGTTCTTTTCCAGACTACCCAGTACATTTTCAATTGTGGGATGTAAAATTTGTACCAGATCGAAACGTAGTGTCTCAGAACACTCAAGTTCGCTGAGTTCCAACAGGGCTGCAAATAGTGCTTTGGAGGTATCGCCCAACTGCATGATGGACAGGTTGGAAATCCATTCATTCAAGCTTTTTGAATTGGTGTCGCAAAAGCTGAGTTTATACCGTCTCAAGACAGTTGGAATTTGAAATATATCCGAAAAAGCATTATTCATCATTGTATTATCAATCTCAGAACGTTTGAACCCCAAAAAGCGGTGTTTTATTTTTTTCGCCCGCAATTTCCCTCACAAGTTTCGGAACCAGATAGCCTGGTAAACTTGCCAATACATCACTGTATATCTGATCTATCTCTGAAGATCTTAAATCAAAATGCTGAGCCCCTTTGACTTTATCCAAAACATGCAGGTAATAAGGCATTACTCTGGCTTCAAATAAACGAAAACTCAACTCATGCAAAGTTTTTGCAGAATCATTCACACCTTTTAACAAAACCGCCTGATTTAGCACGGTTATATGGTGGAGTGATAACTGTAATAACTTTGAGCAGGTGAAACCATCCAGTTCAGCCGCATGATTTGAGTGTACCACTACTATAATGCGTAGCCTACTGTTTTTTAATATAGAAATCAGTTCTTCATCAATACGGTTTGGAATAACGATGGGAACACGTGAATGAATTCTCAGTATTTTAATCTGTGGGAGGGAGGCAAGACGCTCCAGCCAAAGTGAAATTTTTCGATTTGAAAGCGTCAGTGGATCGCCACCACTTAAAATCACTTCATTGATCAGCGGATTTTGCTCAATATATTGCCTAATCTGTGGCCAGTCATCATTTTTAGGCAGATTTTCCTGATAGGGAAAGTGACGGCGAAAGCAGTAACGGCAGTGAACCGCGCATGCACCTGTTAAGGTCAGTAAAAAACGGGACTGATATTTATGTAGAACGCCAGCCATTTGGTTAGCTGCCTCTTCACCCAGTGGGTCGGTGACAAACTCAGGATGTTCCTCAAGTTCCAGATGATGGGGCAGGACTTGTAGCAACAGGGGATCAAGCGGATCGCCAATGCTCATTTTTCCGACGAATGCACGCGGGACACGCAATTTAAACTTTTCAGAGGCGAGGATTGCCCCTGATAATAGCTGATCGGTAGATAACTCAAGCAGATTTAACAGCTCCAGAGGATCAGTAATGAGGTCACTGAGTTGTGATTGCCAGTTTTGCTCTTGATGTAAATAGTTTATCATGCCATACGTTAAAAATAGTGTGAGGACTATGCCTGTAGGTGTAGTCTAGCATTAATAGAGTTGAGTTTTAAGTTTGGAGTGCGCCTTTCATGGCCTATTATTCTACAAATGATTTTAAAGCAGGCCTCAAGGTTATGCTTGATGGCAACCCATGTTCAATCATGGAAAACGAATATGTAAAACCAGGTAAAGGTCAGGCGTTCAACCGTGTGAAACTACGTAACCTGCGTTCTGGTAAGGTATTGGAAAAAACTTTCAAGTCAGGTGACTCTTTGGAAGCCGCTGATATTGTTGAAGTTGAAATGGATTACCTCTACAACGATGGCGAAATGTGGAACTTCATGGACCCTGTATCTTTCGAGCAAATCGCTGCTGACAAAACCGCAATGGGTGATGCTGCGAAATGGTTAAAAGACGATTCAAATGAAAAATGTACCATCATGCTGTTCAATGGCGTACCTTTAACAGTGAGTCCGCCGAACTTTGTTGTGCTTAAAATCGTTGAAACTGATCCAGGTGTACGTGGTGATACTTCTGGCGGTGGCGGTAAGCCAGCGAAACTTGAAACAGGTGCTGTGGTGCGTGTTCCATTGTTCGTACAGCAAGAAGAAAGTGTTCGTGTAGACACGCGTACAGGTGACTACCTAGAGCGTGCATAATCGTTAAACACAAAACATACGATTATCGAAGGGATGGTGAAGAATCATCCCTTTTTTTATGCCAAAGTATTAGATAAATAATTTTTGATAAAAGATAAACTGACAAAGATATTTTTCTACAGAAAATAGAGAAAGGGAAATCAAAATAACCACAAGTTATGTATTGGAGAGGTTTTGAATGGAGACAACACAAGCAAAATCAACACTTCCCTCAAAAATCCTATGGAGTTTGGTTGCCATAGTCGGGGCAATTTCATTTGGGATATTGGCGGTGAGTCGCGGTGAGCATGTCAATGCAGTCTGGTTGGTTCTCGCTGCGGTCTGTGTGTATAGCATTGCGTATCGGTTCTATAGTTTATTTATTGCAAACAAGGTATTTGAGTTAAATCCCAGACGCTTAACGCCAGCGCATCGTTTAAATGATGGGCTGGATTATGTCCCGACCAATAAATATGTTTTATTTGGACATCACTTTGCAGCGATTGCGGGCGCAGGGCCGTTGGTAGGACCAATTCTAGCGGCGCAGATGGGTTATTTGCCTGGAACAATCTGGCTTCTGGTGGGTGTGGTGATTGCGGGAGCAGTACAGGATTTTCTGGTTCTGTTTATTTCAACACGGCGTGATGGTCGTTCTTTAGGAGAAATGGCGAAGCAGGAACTCGGGACTTTTGCAGGTGTGATTGTCATGCTCGGCACATTGGGCGTGATGATCATTATCCTTGCGGTATTGGCTTTAGTTGTTGTAAAAGCCCTGGCACATAGCCCGTGGGGTGTCTTTAGTATTGCCGCTACCATTCCAATTGCCCTGTTTATGGGCATTTATATGCGTTATTTACGCCCAGGAAAAATTGCAGAGGTATCCATCATCGGTTTTGTGCTGATGATGGCTGCAATTGTCTTTGGTGGTGATGTGGCGAAAGACCCATATTGGGGGCAATTATTTACACTCAGTGGAACACAACTGACTTGGGCACTGATCATTTATGGCTTTATTGCCTCTGTCTTGCCAGTCTGGTTGCTGTTGGCCCCGCGTGACTATCTATCCACTTTCCTTAAAATCGGTGTGATTGCAGGTTTGGCGATCGGCATTGTGTTTGCCATGCCCGACCTGAAAATGCCAGCCGTCACCCATTTTATTGATGGTACAGGGCCTGTATTTGCAGGCAGTTTATTTCCTTTTCTATTTATTACCATTGCCTGTGGTGCGATTTCAGGTTTCCATGCGCTGGTTTCTTCTGGAACAACCCCAAAACTGGTTGATAATGAAGTCAATATTCGCATGATCGGTTATGGCGGCATGTTGATGGAATCTGGTGTCGGGATAATGGCCATGATCTGTGCAACCGTACTTGATCCAGGGATTTATTTTGCGATTAATGCACCAGCGGCAGTTCTGGGTACAACGGTGGATACGGCTGCGGAAGCGGTGCGTAATCTAGGTTTCATCGTCACACCTGAGATGCTGACTGTGCTTGCTCAGGAGGTTGGTGAAAGTTCAATTCTTTCCCGTACGGGTGGTGCGCCGACCTTTGCGATTGGTATGGCACATATTATCTCGGAAATTTTCAATAGCCGTTCCATGATGGCATTCTGGTATCACTTTGCCATCCTGTTTGAAGCCTTATTTATCCTTACCGCAGTAGATGCAGGAACACGTGCCTGCCGTTTCATGGTGCAAGATACGGTTGGTATCGTGATACCAGCGGTGAAACAATCCAGCTCATTCTTTGGAAATCTGGTTGGAACCTTTGTTGCGGTTGCAGGCTGGGGCTTCTTTGTTTATCAGGGTGTGGTTGATCCACTGGGTGGGATCAACTCATTGTGGCCGCTATTCGGTATCGGTAACCAGATTCTTGCCTCAATGGCATTAATTTTGGGTACAGTCATTTTGTTCAAGATGAAAAAAGAGAAATATGTTTGGGTTACCATTGTCCCAACTATTTTCCTGTTTATTACTTCAATGACGGCGGGCTGGCAAAAGATTTTTCATGAAAATGCAAAGATTGGTTTCCTTGCCCAAGCCAACCGTTTCTCGGATGCGATTGCGCGTGGTGAGGTGCTTGCACCAGCCAAAACCGTTGCTGAAATGCAGACGATTGTCATGTCCAACCAGATCAATGCTGCGTTGTGTGCCTTCTTTATGATTGTGGCAATTGTGATGGTGATTGCATCTATTCGAGTCATCCGTAAAGCTTTGGCAAGTTCAATCCCTACTGTGAATGAAGCACGAGCCGTTTATTCAGAAACACCGATGACTGCGAATAGCATCAAGGGAGAGTAGGCATGGATTTCAAGATTGCACGGCAGGGTGGTTCAGTGATTGTAAAGATCATTAAGTTCACGATCCTGTCACAAAAACACCTGATCTTTTCGCCCAAAAACTGGTCTAGAATTGCGACTTTATGGCAGAACCTGCAAAAAAGTTTTCGTTTGATGGTTGGTGTCCCTGATTACAAGAATTATCTGGCCCACATGAAGCAACATCATCCTGATTTAACCCCAATGGATGCCAAGACATTTTATCGGCATTGTATTGATTCACGCTATCCATCGGCAGGTGGTAATATGAAGAAGTGTCCGTGTTAGTGTATTAAAATATGAAAATGGCGTATCAGAAGATACGCTATTTTTTGCTTCAATAATCATCGGGGTTGAATTGGTCATTGGGAATAGGCGAGTGGATATATGTATATAAAACATTGTTTTTGACGATCAGGCACTGATTAAATCAAGAATTCATCAACTATCGAGATAAAATCATTTTTTATCTTGACGCTCATGATAAATCTTCATAAGATTCGTTCCACAAAGCGGATGTGGCGGAATTGGTAGACGCACTAGTTTCAGGTATTAGCGAGTAAAATCGTGGGAGTTCGAGTCTCCCCATCCGCACCAATATGTTATTATAATCAATAATTTATGTGTGATTTGTACAGGTTTGGCGTATTTAAACCAAGTCTACTTTTCAAGTGCAGTCTTTATTCAGTATTCAATTCTAACTTAATATTTTTTATAGCCCGATTAAATTTAAATCCGCCTAAAATATTATGATGCATTTTATTATTCTACGAATGAACATTGCATGCTGAGCATAATTTCGCGCTAAGGTGTTTGATCCTTTGAAAAAAACCTAAAACAGTGTATGTTGAGACATACACTGTTTTATTTTTGGGAGAGCATAATGTGGGGCATGGAAAAAGCTTCGGTTCAAGAGAAAAAACAACAAAACCAAGAATTAGAACAAGATATTAAAAGCTTTAGCCAAAAGATCGATAAATTTTTAGTAGAAGTGAACCAGCTTATTCTGGATAAACCACAACAGACCAAACTTGCCCTGACCTGTTTGTTGGCAGGAGGTCATGTACTGTTTGAAGACTTACCAGGTCTGGGCAAAACCACGTTGGCCAGTGCACTGGCGCGTTTGGCTGGACTGCATTTCCAACGTATTCAGTTTACCAATGACATGCTGGCAAGTGATGTCATCGGAATCAATATCTTTAATCAAAAAGAACATTTATTTGAGTTTAAGAAAGGTCCGATTTTTACCCAGATTTTGCTGGCCGATGAAATTAACCGTTGTAGCCCCAAAACACAGAGTGCCTTGCTGGAGGCAATGGAAGAGGGGGCAGTCACGGTGGATGGGATTCATTATGAATTGCCACAGCCATTCTGGGTGTTGGCGACCCAAAATCCCCTGTTTCAAAGTGGAACTTATGCCTTGCCTGAGTCGCAGCTTGACCGTTTCCTCATGCGTTTATCCTTGGGTTATCCATCACGTCAGGCGGAAAAATTGCTACTACAGCAAAGCTCACGTCAGGTTTTGATTCATCAGTTGGATGCTGTATTTAATCAGGCTGATATTCTGCATTTACGTGAATTGGCAAAACAGGTTTTTCTCAGTGATGCGGTGTTAAATTATATTCTTGATTTAGCGGCTGAAACCCGTAAGCAACGACATGGACTTTCTACCCGTGGCGTATTGGCACTCAAGGCGGCAGCACAGGCCTATGCACTGGTTGAGGGGCGAAGCTTCGTCACAACCGATGATGTGCAAACGGTTTTTGTGGCAGTGGTTGCCCATCGTTTAAGTCTGGGAGAGGTTGAGGTGAAACAGCTTTTGCAGTCAGTTGAGACCTTATAGTTGAGAGTGGCTTATGCAGAATGGACTTAGGCAGCGAGTACAGCATTGGATTGCAAAACGCTTTCAGGTGGATGGCAGTAAAACACTGTTGCAGAAAGATGTTTTGGTTTTCATTTATAAGCAGGGTTTCTTATATCTCATTTTGATCCTGATTACCTTTATTGCTGGGATTAACTATGCCAATAACCTGATTTTAGGATTCTGCTTTTTAATCAGTGCCATTTTATGTATTAGTTTTTACCTGACTTTCAAACAGTTGCACGGCTTACAAATTGAAGTTGTGCCCCCAGAAATTGGACAGGTTGAACAGGCGTTGATGCTCAAACTGCTGTTTAAACAGCCAGTAAATCATAGCCGATATCTGCGTGTGCAATGGCAGCAACAGGAACAGATTTTTTTTCTTGAGCAGGCTCAACAAACTTTAGAATTACCAGTTATTCCGCAAAAACGGGGCATCTACGATGTAGGTTCAGTAAAAATCTATTCCACCTATCCTTTAGGGCTGGTACGGGCTTGGACTTACCTATATCTCAAACAAAAAGTCTGGATTGCACCCAAAGCCTATGAGTGGCAGAAAGAACATAAGCACCAAACTACAAATACACATGATAGTCTGGATGAGTTTAAAGAGTTGAGAGCATTTCAGCAGGGTGATTCCTATCAAAATGTCGCATGGAAGCAGGTTGCGCGTGGACAGGGATTTTTTATCAAGATGTTTGAAGCTCAGGCCAATCATCAACATCTGGAAATTGATTATCAACAGATTCCAGCACAAGGACATGAAGCAAAACTAAGTTTTATGATGGGCTTGATTGAGCAATGTGAACAGTTGGGTGATGACTACGCCGTGATTCTGCCACATGCAAGACTGGAAAGTGGGCAGGGGCAATCACAGCTCATTAAGGCTAAACTTTTACTGGCGCAGGCTTGATGATGACCAAACAAATCTATTTCTGTATTTTGGCTGCGCTGGCATTTGTCTTGATGGGGCAGATCGCCTTTATTCCAGTCACCCTAAGTGGGTTATGGGGCGTTGTCTGGTTAACACTGGTCTGGCGCTATAGCAAACACAGGATTAATCCATTTCCTAAACTGATTTTGGTGTTGTTTACTTTACTATCATTAGGATTGATTTACATCAGCTATCGGACCTTGTTGGGTGTGGAGGCAGGTGTCGCTTTTTTAAGCACATGTTTATTTGCCAAAAGTCTGGAGTCTAAAAATACTCGTGATCTGCTGATCGTGTTCAACTTTGCCTTATTTGTCAGTGCGAGCTTACTGTTGCACAGTCAGGCATTCTGGATGGCGGTACTTGTATTTGCATCATTTGTGATGTGTTTGATGGGATTGTATCGGATTCAGACCAGCTCATTTAACAATAACACAATATCCTCAAATCAGTTGAAACAGGACATTAAGCAGATTTTTAAGTTTGTGGGTATTGCAACGCCGTTCTTTATTTTACTGTTTATCTTTTTCCCACGTTTGCCTCCTTTATGGTCAATTCCAATTCAAAAGGATCGGGCAACTACAGGCATCAGTGACCGCATGTCACCTGGGGATATTGCCGAGCTTTCGCAGTCCTCGGCTTTGGCTTTTCGTGTGGTCGCGAATATGTATCAGTTGCCAAGTCGGTCAGAACTGTATTGGCGGGCTTTAGTGTTGGATGAATATGATGGAACCACGTGGACCAGTAGTTTTTTTAATCAGCAGATCAAAAATATACAATCCACTTCCCGTAGTGTGGCATACCAGTATCTGCCTGCGGATGAGCAGTCAAACTGGATTATGGGCTTGGAATATTCGATTCCTCAGGAACGTTATTTACAGCTTTATCAGGATGACAGTATTCGACCAACCCGATTGATTAAACGTAATCAACCCATTCAAATGCAATGGCTGGGAAGAGCATCGGCAGAATCTGTTTCTCTGTCGCCACGTCAACTTGAATTTAATATCAGGTTCAAGCAGGACAGTGATAAAAAAGCCCAGCAATTGGCGCATGAATTATTTGAGCAGAATCAGCAGCAACCTGAAAAATATATTCAGGCAGTGCTGTCCTGGTATCGGAAAAATGGCTTTGTTTATACCCTGACACCAGGCACTTTAGGTGGTGATCGTATCGATCAATTCCTGTTTTCCAGCCGAAAAGGTTTTTGTGAACATTATGCCTCCAGTTTTGTGATGCTGATGCGTTATGTTGGAATACCTGCACGCGTGGTAACAGGTTATCAGGGTGGGCAACTTGCACCTGATGGTCAAAGCTGGGAGGTTCGTCAACTGGATGCACATGCCTGGAGTGAGATTTATCTCAATGGCAAGTGGAAAAGAGTTGATCCGACTGCAATGATTGCGCCACAACGAATTGATACAGGGATGCAGGATTATCTGGCAGAAGATCAAACAGTCTGGGGAGATAATCAAACACAGACTTGGCGTGTACAGCAGTTTAAATTATTAAAAAATATGCGTATCTGGAGCGATTACCTAAGTTATCAATGGCAAAGCAAAGTCGTGGGGTATGATGCCGAAAAACAGAAAAACTGGTTGGCTCGACTGGGGCTGGATTCAAGCTATGGTTCTGCTGTAGTTCTCATTTTAGGAATCGGTGGTGTGTTAATGTTCTACGTTGGATTTTATTGGTGGAGACAAAGCAGACGCCAAGAGCAATATCAACGTATCATTTTTAAATTTCAAAAACAGTTACCGAAACATTTGCAAAAATATCCTGCTGAAACTTTCCAGAGCTGGATCAAGCGTTTGTCTTTACTTGTTGAGGATCAACAGTCATTTGACAAAGTGATTGTGTTATATCAAAAAATCGTGTTTTTAGAACAAAAGGATGGTTCCGATATTCATCAATTCAGGAAGTTGCTTAAAGACTGTGCGATTGCGCTCAAACAGTCCCAAAAAAACTTGTGAATACGCTGAAAAATGAATATTATGCTTGTCATTCTAGGTGTATAGCTCAGTTGGTTAGAGCGCTACGTTGACATCGTAGAGGTCTCCAGTTCGAGTCTGGATATACCTACCAATATATTAAATTTGTATGTCTATGTATCACGATATATAAGTTAAAAAGCCCTAAATATTATGTATTTAGGGCTTTTTTATTGCTTCGCTTAAAGTTGCATAACGCTGTACAGTACAAAATTTCTTGTACACTCCTGTGTACATAAATAAAATATATAACTCAGTGTACAAGCCAATGCCATCAAAAGGCAAACAAGGGCGAAATCAAACCTACTCCGATGCAGCCATCCAATGCAGCTTAATGATTAAATCCTCATTCCGTCATTCCGTCATTCCGCCTGTCTTTACGTATGGTCACTGGCTTTGTGCAAAGTCTGATTAAACTTTGCGCTGAGCAGTCCCGAATATCAATGATATTCGTACACCACGCTTTGTAGAAGACAAAAGCATATTGATATTGCAATTTTTATACGAAAAAAGCTTTGCCTGAAACACCCACATGCCATATTGAATTTAAAAACGATAAAGTTAGCAATGTGAAATTATTTGATAGTCGATAGGGAGTGCATATTAGGGCACAGCTATGCCAAACTGTCGTAAAATCTTGCACAGTTGAATAATTGGCAAGCCCATTAACGTGGTTTGATCATCGCCAATCATTTTTTCAAATAAACTAATACCTAAACGCTCACATTTAAAACTGCCTGCACAATGCAAGGGCTGATCAACTGCAATATAACGTTTAATTTCTGCAAGACTCAGTTGACGGAATTTAACCTGATAATGCTCAATCAAAGTGATTTCAAAATCAGAAGCTGCATGTTGAACACTGAGGGCCGTACTAAAAAATACGGTATTGCCTGAATTTGCCTGTAACTGCTGAATCGCATTTTCAACTGTTAAGGGTTTGCCAATAAAGTCATCAGGTGCATGTTCACGCCAAGCCACCTGATCAGAACCAATCACAATCGCATTAGGATGCTGTTCTGCAATAACATGAGCTTTTTGGTAAGCCAAACGTTTAGCTAAATCATCGGCGTGAGTTTCACCTTGAACTGATTCATCAATATCAGGTGAAATACAACGATAATCCAGACCTAAACGATCCATTAAGTCTTTACGCGTTTGGCTGCTTGAAGCCAGGATTAGTTCAAATTGGCTCATTAAACTGCATATTCCACAAGAATATTTAGGGGAACATAATGCAGCACTGCATTATGACAGGCATTCAGTTTGATCGGTGGGGCTTGACCAGCCTGATAGGCTTCCACCCAACGGGTCACACAGATACACCAGAAATCCCCTGGTTTTAGTCCAGGAAAACCGACTTCAGGTAATGGGGTAATTAAATCGTTACCCACTTTTTGGGAAAAATTCAGGAAATCAGAAGTCATTTGCGCGCACATGGTGTGCTGACCTACATCTGTAACCGAAGTATGGCAAAAGCCATTACGAAAATAACCTGTAATGGGATCATAACAACAGCTGGCTAAAGGTTCGCCAAGCACGTTTAAACGATTAATCTTCGGATCAGGATGAATAGACATAAAACATTTTGCAGTTAAATAATGCCAAGTATTATCACCAAAATAGCATCTTTCAACAGCTTTTCTGCAAAAAAAACTCACCTTTATTTTTGAGAATCATTTAAAATTATGCGGTTTTTAAAATCAACTAGAGAGCCATCCATGAATTTTCAGCGCATGACTGATCTTGATTTAGCAGGTAAACGAGTTCTGATTCGTGAAGACTTAAACGTTCCTGTAAAAAATGGGGAAATTACCAGCGACGCACGTTTACGTGCTGCACTACCAACCATTAAAGCCGCTTTGGATAAGGGCGCGGCTGTGATGGTGTTTTCTCATCTTGGTCGTCCTGTAGAGGGTGAGCCAAAACCAGAACAATCACTTGCACCTGTTGCAGCTTATTTAAGTCAGGCATTGGGTCAGGATGTTCAGTTATTGACTGATTATTTAGATGGCGTTGAAGTTGCAGCAGGTCAGGTTGTATTGCTTGAAAATGTACGCTTCAACCACGGCGAAAAGAAAAATAACGAAGAACTTGCAAAGAAATATGCAGCTCTTTGTGATGTATTCGTGATGGATGCGTTTGGTACAGCCCACCGTGCAGAAGCATCTACTGAGGGTGCAGCCCGTTTTGCTCAGGTTGCTGCGGCGGGCCCATTATTGGCGGCTGAATTGGATGCGCTTGGTCGTGCCATGCAAACCCCTGAAAAACCAATGGTGGCCATTGTTGCAGGTTCTAAGGTATCAACCAAGCTTGATGTATTAAATTCACTTTCTACGATTTGTGATCAATTGATTGTGGGTGGTGGTATTGCTAATACATTCCTTGCTGCTG
>CAZKJI010000024.1:0-6116 GCA_964553005.1 uncultured Acinetobacter sp.
ACAACGTTTAAACCAGCAAGCGCTGTATAGTTCCAAAATTTTTCATCAAAATGGTATGTACCACGAGCTTCAGTACGAAGTGATAGAGCATCATTAATACGCCAGAAAACACCACCACCAGCATTTGCTAGAGTACCTTCTTCACCATCACGTACCGCATCTACGTCATATTTATAGTGACCTGCACCAGCAAGCATATATGGTTTAATTTTACTATCGTAATTCTTAGTGATTAGATCAGAAGTAACATAAAGGTTACCCGCGAGGTTACGACCTTTATACTCACCACCATTACTTACATCACCTTTGATTTGACTATATTCAACTTCAGCACCTAACCAAGGCGTTAATTCAATACCTAACGCAGCGCCAGCGAATAAATCATCATCAAGTTCCGCACCCGTTGTTAGACTGCCTTTATCACCATTATTATTATGTTCTGTATCATACTTTGTATAACCAAGTAATAATGGAGTAATTGTTATACCCGCATTAGCAGCAGCTAAAGGGGCAGCAACAAGCATAGCAAGTGCAATACGACTCAATTTCATGGATATCCTCCAGAGATAACATTTGTTTGTTGTTAAGCTTAGCCTATAATTTTTGACCACTTATAAGCACCAAGTACTTACAATGTTATTTTTAAGCTATTCACTTAACTTTGAATCATACAAACACTTGATTAATTTTCCAAGTGCTTGATAACTTTGACCTAGTAAATTATTGACAAAATTTCTTACAATTTCCGTTGTAGTTCAGTAAACTTTCAATTTTCATATAAAGTTGAAATCGATTATTGTTCTCAAGTTTTTTATTTATTCGCTACATCGCATTTATATTTAAATAATGACTCCAATATATACCAGTGCATTATTTAATTTTGAAAAACATATTCTAATACTTTGTTATTTATAGATTAAACAAAAAATATCTGGGTTTCACATGAAAAGAATATTGGGTTTTACCTTCACCGAAATGGTAGTGACCACTACTGTCCTGTCCATCATAATCGCTTTCGCAATTCCAGCATTTCACCACTTATTGGCTTCCTGGGAGTCAAACCAGACCATTAGAATACTCACAATGAATATACAAAAAGCAAAGACTGATGCACAAATTCACCATAAAAATGTCATCATTTGCCCAAGTCAGGATTTAGAGAGTTGTCATAATGACTGGAACACTGGTTTTATTAGTTTTATAGATAGCAATAAAAATAGACAACGTGATAATGATGAAACCTTATTATTTGCCAGCACACTCAATCATAAATATGGTTCACTCAGCTATAGAGCCTTTGGCTCTTCCCCACGATATATTGTATTTCAACAGGAAAATGGCTTGCCTTTCGCTTCCAATGGTAGCTTTATCTATTGTTCCAATTCTTTGGATTATCACTCAAAACTAATTATTGGGCGCATGGGACATCCCCGATTTGAGAAAGCCTCCACCTGCTAAAAAACTCTTCAGTCTAGGCTAGGCGATATAAAACACTTTATTCACTGTTTTTTTTTACTATACTGCATAGGTTTTGAACATTCTCTGCAAATTATAAGTCTGGAGACACACAATGACTGACATCGTAATTGTCAATGGCGCTCGCACAGCAATGGGCGGCTTCCAAGGTGCATTATCAAGTGCAACTGCACCAGAACTGGGTGCAATCACAATTAAAGAAGCAATTGCCCGTGCTGGTCTACAGCCAACTGATGTAGAAGAAGTCATCATGGGCTGTGTGTTACCAGCAGGTTTAAAACAAGGTCCAGCTCGTCAAGCTATGCGTAAAGCAGGTTTGCCAGATTCTACTGGTGCAGTAACCATTAACAAACTTTGTGGCTCTGGCATGAAAGCGGTTATGCAGGCGGCTGACATGATCAAGGCAGGCAGCGCTGAGATCGTGGTGGCAGGTGGTATGGAATCCATGACCAATGCACCTTATGTGTTGCCAAAAGCGCGTGCGGGTTACCGTATGGGTCATGGAGAAATTAAGGATCATATGTTCCTTGATGGTCTTGAAGATGCTGAAACTGGTCGCTTAATGGGCTCATTTGCTCAGGACATGGCAAATACGCGTGGCTATACTCGTGAACAAATGGATGACTTTGCCATTCGTTCTTTACAGCGTGCCCAAAAAGCGATTACTGAAGGTTATTTTAAAGATGAGATCGTTCCTGTTACGGTTTCTACTCGTAAAGGTGACGTTGTCGTTGATCAGGATGAACAGCCTTTAAATGCAAAAATTGACAAAATCCCAGGTTTGAAACCTGCATTTGCAAAAGACGGTACCATTACCGCCGCCAATGCCAGCTCAATCTCTGATGGTGCGTCTGCACTGGTACTTACTAACAGTGATGTGGCGGCTCAGCGTGGTTTACAACCTTTAGCAAAAATTATTGCAACCGCATCAAATTCTCAACATCCTTCTGAATTTACCATTGCGCCTGTAGGTGCAATTCAGAAAGTCTTGAACAAGGCAGGCTGGGATGCTCAAGACGTTGATCTTTGGGAAATCAATGAAGCATTTGCTATGGTGACCATGTGTCCAATTGATGATTTCAAACTAGATGCTGAAAAAGTCAATATCAATGGTGGTGCGTGTGCACTTGGACATCCTGTTGGTTCTACGGGTTCACGTATCATTCTTACATTAATTCATGCACTTAAACGTACGGGTGGCAAAAAAGGTGTTGCTGCACTTTGTATCGGCGGTGGTGAAGCGACTGCGGTTGCGATTGAATTGATCTAAGTATCATTCTTTTTATAAAAAATCCTGCTCCATGCAGGATTTTTTATTTTCATAATTACAAAAAAATAATGCACCTTATCTAAAAATCCCGATAAGTTATGTTGTATATAAAAAAACAACAAGGAATTTCCCATGCAACTCAATCATTATCTCAATTTCAAAGGACAGGCCGAACAGGCATTCATTTTTTACCAATCTGTGTTTGGCGGTGAATTTGCCATGATTAGTCGCTATGGAGATATGCCACCCACTGAGGGAGTCATCCTGTCTGAAGTAGATAAAAGTTTAATTCTGCACGTTTCCCTACCGATCAATGAATTTACGGTTCTGATGGGATCGGATATCAACGACCAGTTTTGTACACCAAATAGTGTATTTACGCTGGGAAATAACCATTATATTTCAATTAATCTTGAATATGATGAAATGGAGGCACGGCGTTTATTCAACCAGCTTTCTGTGCATGGCCATATTGAAATGCAACTGGAGAAAACTTTCTGGGGTGCGCTCTATGGGGCCTTTACCGATCAGTTCGGAATCAAGTGGATGGTCAATTGTCAGCTTGAGAGCATGTAAATTAACAAGATAAAGACTTCATCAGAATAATTTTTTGATGAAGTTCTAAACATCAATATTCGAATATTGGGCAATAATCATTAACCCTATTGTGATAAATCCAATACCAACCCACCCTGCTAAATCAATATGCTGCCCCAGAAACACCTTTGCCAACGCGGCTGTCGCGATCACCCCAATTCCCGACCAGAGCACGTATAGAATACCTGCCTGCATATATTTCAAGGCAATGGCAGCACAGGTAAAAGAAACAAGATACAGAACCAAAGCGATTCCTTGATCGAGCTTATTCACTAATCCATTTGCTTTGGCAGAATAAAAAGTTGAGAGCACATCAGTTGCGATGGCGAAAAGCAGCCAAATCACCCCAGGATTTATTTTTGCAATAAACGTCAGCATTGTTATTCTTCAATCTATAAGTCTTAAATAATACGCAATAAAAAAAGCTGAACCTGAGTTCAGCTTTTTTACTTAAATGAGCTTAAGCACCTGTTTGGTAACTCGCTTGTGGCACTGCGGTTGAAGCCTGATAAGGATGGGTAAAATCCTGAAGTCCAGCAGCGGCTTCGTGAATATCCTTGCCCTCTTTGACAACAAAGCTATCAAAGCCTGAACGTTTTAAATAGTTTAAAACGTCCTTGAACACATCACCCACTGCACGCAATTCACCCTGATAGCCCTGACGGCGTAATAATGCTGCAAATGAATAACCACGTCCATCATTGAAACCAGCGAACTCAATGAAGATCGCATCTAATTCATTTAATGGAAATTGATGAGTTTCAGGTGAATCATTAACAGTAATGTATAACGCTTTTTTAGCTTGTATATTTACCAATTGATCTAACTGAGCCGTTGTTACAACCACATCACCTTGTGGAATTACGCCATCTTCAGCAATCACTTGATAAGTATTATCAGCAATCGTGCCATCTTTGAACAGCACTTGTAGCGATGTATTAAGCATAAGCACGCTCCTTAAATGGTTGGATGCCAACACGGCGATACGTATCAATAAAACGCTCACCTTCAGTACGTAGATCAAGGTAAGTATTTAGGATTTCTTCAATGACATCAGGTACTGCATCAGCAGCAAAAGATGGTCCTAAGATATCACCGATAGACGCATCATGATTCGCGTTACCGCCTAGCGTGATTTGATAAAATTCTGCACCTTTTTTATCTACACCAAGGATACCAATGTTACCCACATGGTGATGACCACAAGCATTCATACAGCCTGAGATATTTAAATCAAGTTCACCAAGATTATAGATCGTATCTAAATCATCAAAACGACGGCTAATCGCTTCTGAAATTGGAATTGATTTCGCATTGGCCAATGAACAGAAATCACCGCCTGGACAGCAAATAATATCGGTAATAAAGCCGATATGCGCGCGTGCCATATTGTTCTGTTCTAAGGTTTGCCATAATTCAAATAAATCTTTTTGTGGTACATCCACAAGTGAAATATTTTGTTCATGTGTAGTACGGAATTCACCAAAGGTGTATTTATCTGCCAAGTCAGCAATTAAATTCATTTCTTCAGAAGTCATATCACCAGGGGCAACGCCTGCACGTTTCAAAGAAATCGTCACAATACGATAGCCTTTGACTTTATGTGCATTGGTATTCACGTTGAACCATTGTTTGAATTTAGGATATTCAGCAAACAATGCTGTGAAATCTTGATCGTCTAACTCTTGATAATCAAACGGAGTGAATTCTTCATCTAATTTTTTCAAGATCTCAGGCTGAATCTTCAATGCTTCACGTGTGTGTTCAAATTCGGCTTCAACTTTTTCGGCAAATACCTGTGGTGTTAATGCTTTCACCAAAATCTTAATACGTGCTTTGTATTTGTTATCACGACGACCATGCAAGTTATAGACACGTAAAGTCGCTTCTAAATAAGCAATCAAATCTTCACGTGGCAAGAACTCACGGATTACGCTACCAATGATTGGGGTACGGCCCAAGCCACCACCAACCATGATTTTATAGCCCATTTCGCCCGCTTCATTGCGAACGATGTAAACACCAATATCATGGAAAGCTGTTGCAGCACGATCTGTTTCCTCTAAAGCAGAAACTGCAATCTTGAACTTACGTGGCAAGAACGCAAATTCAGGATGGAAAGTACTCCACTGACGAATCAATTCACAGGTCGGACGTGGGTCTGCAATCTCACCTGCAACCACACCTGCAAACTGATCAGTCGTGGTATTACGAATACAGTTACCTGAGGTTTGTACTGCATGCATTTGTACTGTTGCTAACTCAGCAAGAATATCAGGTACATTTTCTAAAGCAGGCCAGTTCAACTGAATATTTTGACGAGTTGAAACGTGGGCATAACCACGATCATATTCAGTCGCAATTTCAGCAATTTTTCTGAGTTGTTTAGTATTCATCAAGCCATACGGCACAGCGATACGGAGCATAGGTGCATAACGCTGCACGTACAGACCATTTTGCAAACGTAATGGACGATATTCGTCTTCTGTTAATTTTCCTGCTAAATAGCGTTCTGTTTGATCGCGAAACTGAGCAACACGTTGGTTAATCAGTTGTTGATCGAAATCCGTATATAAATACATGGCGTATGGCTAGTCATTCATTATAAAGGTGACTAGCATAGCGAGCTTTTATTCATCAACAAAATGCTTTTTTTGCATATTTAATAACGATTTTATTGATAAGCCTATCTAATTGCCGCAAATAGAAAAAGCTCAGACAAATCTGAGCTTTTACAATCATTTTCTAAATGAAATTAGTTCTTATCTGGCAA
>CAZKJI010000024.1:6216-21733 GCA_964553005.1 uncultured Acinetobacter sp.
ACAAATCTGAGCTTTTACAATCATTTTCTAAATGAAATTAGTTCTTATCTGGCAAAGCATAGGCAACGAGATAATCACCCATTTTAGTACCAAATGAACCGTGTCCACCCGCCATAATCACCACATATTGTTTACCGTTAGCTTCATAAGTCATTGGTGTTGCCTGACCACCTGCAGGTAAACGAGCTTCCCATAACTTATCGCCATTTGAAACATTAAAGGCACGAAGATAATTATCTTGGGTTGCTGCAACGAACATCACTGCGCCTCAGTATCTTGTCAACCTAGAATTTTATTGAGATCGAAGTAGATCTATACAACATCTTAACAATACAGTGATGAATCTCACATATTACCTACCACTTACCCTCACCTAGACCCTGACCAATAAAGGCATATTTAATTTGTGAACGTGAGAACTTAATTGGACATGCCAATTGCGCTTCGGTTTGTTCACTATTTTCAGATAATGGTACATCCACGACCCAACCACGTTGTTCAGCAATTGGAGAAACCAATGCTTCGTCAAGGCTCAAGACAGGTTCCACACAAATATCTAAGGTTTTAAAAAGTTGCTGCCATACTACAAAATCTTGGCTTTTAAACTTTTCTTGTAATGCTTGTTTCACCGCTTGGCGGTCTTCAGGATCAAATGATGTGCTTTTGGCAAGAAGTAATGGCAATTCTAAAGCAGCTGCCAAACCCGCCATAAATTGTGGCTCTAAACTTCCGACTGAGAAATAACGCCCATCTTTGGTTTCATAATAATCATAAAAACTCGCGCCATTTAACATCCCTTGTTCTGGTGCTTGTGGCGTCTGACCTGCCAAGCTCGCTGAAGCAGCCATGCTATTTAAACTTGCCACACAATCTGTCATGGAAATATCAATATATTGTCCAAGACCACTACGTTGACGCTCAACAACCGCAGCTAAGATACCAATCACCGCATGCAAAGAACCACCTGCCACATCCGCAATTTGAATTCCAAGTGGTGGTGGGCCACTATCTTGACGGCCACTATGCCCAGAAATCCCTGCAAGGGCCAGATAGTTAATATCATGCCCAGCACGATCTTTATAACTTCCCGTTTGGCCATATCCCGTAATCGAGCAATAGATTAAACGTGGATTAATCTCTGCCAAAGTCTCATAGTCCAAACCTAAACGGCGCATGACATCAGGACGGAACTGTTCCAAGACAATATCAAACTCAGAAATTTTATTTTTGATCAGTTCAATATTGTTTGGCTCTTTTAGATCAAGCGCAATCGACTGTTTATTTCGATTCAGATAACTATGTGCAGTGGCTTGCCCATTGGCATAGGGTGGCATAATTCTCACGAGATCTGGACGCGTTGGAGATTCCACATGGATCACTTCTGCACCCATATCCGCAAGATACATACTTGCAAATGGACCAGGCAATAAAGTAGAAAAATCTAGAACTTTCAATCCTTTTAAAGCAGATGGCATAATAATTTTTACTCGATTTGTTCAAATTTTCTTTTATACTAGGTTCGGATAAACACAAAAACAATGTCATGTTCAGCCATTTACCTTGATCGTTTCGGCAATTTAACATGTACAGAATGAGCAATTATTTTTCTTGTCAATTGCCATAGGGCTTGTTAATTGACCAGATATATATTGCGTTGTTGACAAAAATTTTATCAGACGAGGCATGAAACGAAAGGAATGACAATTCATTTCCGAGTTTCATAACGAAGTATGAGGAAATTTTGGTCACAACCCTACGGGACAAAGACATTTTTTGATGCTCCTGCGTTATGTCTTGTTCATTTAGAGGCACTAAATCTCACAAGCCATGCCTTGTATCATCTAAAAAATGTCTACTGTCGCAACTATATCTGATCAACTAACAAGCCCTTTTTATTTTAGACGGTTATTTAGGTCAATTATCGTGAATAGTAAAGAAACTGAAGGATTCAATATGAGCCGTGATACGATCAGCATCCACTTCGTGAATGCGGCTTTAACAGGTGTTAAACGCCTTGGCATGGACGTTGAAACATTACTTTCACATGTTGGAATTGAGGCAGAACTGCTGCGTCAACCCAAAGCGCGAATCTCCCCTGAGCAATATACTCGTTTTGTCAAAATGTTATGGATGGTGACTCAAGACGAACATGTAGGTTTTGATGTACAGCCTCGTCGTTTAGGTACATTTGCCATTATGTGCCAATTAATCATACATTCGAAAACACTTGGACAGGCACTGGAACTCTCCTCCCAGTTCTATAAATTGTTTGGAGATGAATGGTCGGTAAGCTTGGAACGTGACAAGCATGAAGCACGTTTAGTGCCTCACATTCCTAAAGCGCTTGACCCTGATCATTTTATTACTGAAAGCATGCTGATGATTTGGCATGGACTTGCATCATGGTTAATCGAACGCCGCCTGCCACTGGAACGTGTTCATTTTGGCTATGAACGCCCTAACCACGCAGATGAATATGATGCGCTGTTCTTTGCGCCTGTGATGCAATTCGATGCACAACGTACGGAAATCACATTTGCTGCTGATTATCTAGATTTGCCAATACGCCAAGATGACAAAACCTTAGAAGAGTTTTTGAAAGCGGCACCTGCACAATTACTGGTAAAATTCAAGAATACCAACTCACTCACTTCACGTATCCGAGATGTATTGAAGAGCCAAATTGGTGAAGAAATGCCAACCCTCAATGATGTTGCATCAATGTTGTATTTATCACCTCAAACATTGCGTCGCCGTTTGGCTGCGGAAGGTAAAAGCTATCAAGGGGTCAAAGATGCCTTACGTCGTGATGCTGCAATTCATTTATTATTAACACCAAACCTTACCCTTGAAGATGTTGCTCAACAAGTTGGCTTTAGTGAAACCAGTACCTTTCACCGTGCCTTTAAAAAATGGACAGGTGTTACGCCTGGTTTATATCGCCAACTACACGGACAGCATTTATAAATCACTGCATATAGATAGTCTGAAAGCTCAGGCTATCTATTCCGCTGACTTTGAGAATACGGACCGATCTCTTTTATTATTCAACAATCTCTTTCAATAAAATAAAACTGAGTGTGATAAATTTTGCCATCACTCGCAGTATGTTCCAAAATGGAACATACTGAACTTTGTTCAAGTTCACCAACTTTAAAGATGTTTCCCAAATGTTTGGTAATTGCAGGGCGTTTTTGCCAAACAACTCTGCCATCTGTGCCTGACTTAACCAAACAGTTTCCTGTTCCAGATTAACCTCTAACTGTATTTCCCGATCCTGACTGCTAAAAAACTGGATTTGACTCATGGTGTTTTCCTTATTTTATTTATGCATGCCATTTTAACGATTAAAATTGGCGAAAAACATCAAGCTTGCCAATGTTTATCATCATTGCACTGCCAGTTAAATTGAGTACACTCGAAGCACAATGATTTTAATTTAAGGCAATACAAGGAACAGCTATGAGCGAGGCCTATATTATTGATGCCATTCGCACACCACGCGGAAAAGGAAAAAAAGACGGCTCATTACATGAAGTAAAACCAATTACTTTACTCACAACATTATTGAATGAATTACAACAACGCCATCAACTCGACACATCTAAAGTCGATGATATCGTTCTCGGTTGTGTGACACCGATTGGTGATCAAGGTGGGGATATTGCCAAAACTGCTGCGATTGCCGCAGGTTGGAATGATGATGTCGCTGGTGTACAAATCAACCGTTTCTGTGCTTCTGGTTTAGAAGCGGTGAACTTGGCAGCACAAAAAGTTCGTTCAGGTTGGGAAGATGTTGTGGTTGCGGGTGGCGTAGAGTCAATGTCACGCATTCCGATGGGTTCAGATGGTGGACCATGGGCACTTGATCCTGAAACCAATTTAAAATCGTCTTTTGTACCACAAGGTGTGGGTGCAGACTTAATCGCAACTTTAGATGGTTATAGCCGTGCAGATGTAGATGCTTTTGCAGTGGGTTCACAACAAAAGGCCGCTGCTGCTCAAGCAAATGGTTATTTCGATAAATCCGTAGTGCCTGTAAAAGATCATGCAGGTGTAACAATCTTAGAAAAAGACGAATTTATCAAAGGGACAACCACCGTTGAAGGTTTAGCAAAACTGAATGCTAGCTTTGAAATGATGGGACAAATGGGCTTCGATGCAGTTGCATTACAGAAGTATCCTGAAGCACAAAAAATTAATCATGTTCATCATGCAGGCAACTCATCAGGGATCGTTGATGGTGCTGCGGTGGTATTATTGGCTTCTGAGAAAGCAGTTAAAGAGCAAGGCTTAAAACCTCGTGCCAAAGTGCTGGCAACCGCATTGGTCGGCACAGACCCAACCATTATGCTGACAGGCCCTGCTCCTGCTGCACGTAAAGCATTAGAAAAAGCAGGCTTGAGTATTGACGATATTGATTTATTTGAAGTGAATGAAGCTTTCGCAGCTGTGGTGATGCGTTTTATCACTGAATTGAAAGTTCCTGCCGAGAAAGTCAATGTCAATGGTGGTGCGATCGCTATGGGACATCCTTTGGGTGCAACGGGCGCTATGATTCTAGGAACTTTGTTAGATGAATTAGAGCGTCAAGGTAAAAAACGTGGTCTAGCAACATTATGTGTCGGTGGTGGAATGGGGATTGCCACCATCATTGAGTTGGTATAAAAACTGGCTGCATTGATCTTGCCACGTTGGAAACACTTTCAAAAATGCTCATTTACACCTCGTAAACTGCGCTTTTTTCAAATATTTCCGCCTCGCAAGCTCTGCTTCGCCAGCGTTTTTAAGAAATAAATTTAGGACGATGATGTATGAGCGCTATTAAATACGAAAAAAACGCTGACAATATTGTAATTCTTACCCTTGATTCATCGGGTCAATCTGCAAATACCATGAATGCAGAGTTCCGTGATGCTTTAGATGAAGTCAGTCAAAAACTTAAAGCTGAAACTGATCTGAAAGGTATTATTTTCCGTTCAGCTAAGAAAACTTTCTTTGCTGGTGGTGACTTAGATGAGCTGATTCAGGTACAACCTGAACACGCCACTGAATTTTTCAAGATGATTGAAAAACTCAAAGGTGACTTACGTACAATCGAAACTTTAGGTGTGCCTGTTGTTGCCGCATTAAATGGTACGGCGCTTGGCGGTGGCTGGGAAATCGCTTTAGGTTGTCATTATCGTATTGCGATCAATGATCCAAAAACTAAATTTGGTTTACCTGAAGTGACTTTAGGTCTACTTCCTGGTGGCGGTGGTATCGTGCGTATGGTGCGTCTGCTCGGCTTACAAAATGCATTTCCTTTTCTTATGGAAGGTAAGCAATTTGGTGTCGATAAAGCAAAATCTCTCGGCTTGGTACATGACACGGCTGAGAATGAACAAGAGCTGTTAGAAAAAGCAATTGCTTGGGTGAAAGCCAATCCACCTTCTACAAAAGCAGCACAGCAACCATTTGATGTGAAAGGCTACAAAATCCCGGGTGGCAGTCCAAGCACTCCTGCGGTTGCGCAAGTGCTTGCAATTGCCCCTGCCATGCTACGTGACAAAACCAAAGGTTGCTACCCTGCTCCTGAAGCGATCATGGCGGCTGCAGTTGAAGGTGCGCAGGTCGATGTCGATACAGCACTACGTATTGAATCACGTTACTTTACACAACTGACAGTAGGTCAGATTTCCAAGAACATGATCGGTACGTTTTGGCATGGTCTAAATGCAATTAAATCAGGGGCGAGTCGTCCTACTGAAGTTGCTAAATGGCAGGCGAAGAAAGTCGGTGTTTTAGGTGCAGGTATGATGGGTGCAGGGATTGCCTACTCAACCGCAATCAAAGGCATTCCTGTCGTACTCAAAGATGTGTCTGTAGAAAATGCAGAGAAAGGCAAAGCTTATTCACAAAAGCTACTTGATAAACGTGTTTCACAAGGTCGTATGACCGCAGAAAAACGTGATCAAGTGTTAGCGCTTATTACGGCTACCGCTGATGCAGCTGATTTACAAGGCTGTGATTTAATTATTGAAGCAGTATTTGAGAATCAAGAACTCAAAGCCAAAGTGACTCAAGAAGCTGAACAGTATTTAGCTGAAGGTGGCATTTTTGCATCGAATACGTCTACCTTACCAATCACAGGTCTAGCAACAGCAAGTAAAGATACCAAAAACTTTATTGGTCTACACTTCTTTAGTCCAGTCGATAAAATGCAATTGGTAGAAATCATCAAAGGCAAAGAAACTTCTGCTGAAACATTGGCGAAGGCTTATGACTTTGTACAACAAATTGCGAAAACGCCAATCGTGGTGAATGATAGCCGTGGTTTCTTTACCAGTCGTGTCTTTGGTACATTCATTCAGGAAGGTATGCGTCTTCTTGCTGAGGGCGTGCATCCAGCCAAAATTGAAATGGCGGCGCTCAAGGCAGGTATGCCTGTCGGCCCACTTGCGATTCAGGATGAAGTGTCTTTAACTCTGACTGAACATGTTGCGAGTGAAACCCGTAAAGCCCTACAGGCTGAAGGTAAGGAATTACCAAAAACTCCTGTAGATGAAGTGGTTCACACCATGATTCACGAACTGAATCGTAAAGGTAAAGCTGCTGGTGCGGGCTTCTATGAATATCCTGAAAATGGCAAAAAACATTTGTGGGATGGACTCAGCCGTTGGACAAAAGCCAATGATATTTCTGAACAAGATATGATTGATCGTTTCTTGTTTGTTCAAGCACTCGATACCTTACGCTGCTATGAAGAAGGTGTATTAGAATCAGTGATTGATGCCAATGTTGGTTCAATTTTTGGAATCGGTTTTGCACCGTGGACAGGTGGTGCGATTCAATTCCTGAACCAAAATGGAATTGAAAAATCCCTGCAACGTTCAGAACAATTGGCGGCTCAATATGGTGAGCGTTTTAATCCACCGCAGTTATTGAAAGACAAGGCACAGAAGAAAGAAGTGATTCAATAATTTTTTCATTCTCTTCACTTTAAACTCATATCAGTTTCTTTAACTGATATGAGTTTTTTGTATTTATTGATAGACAACCGAATTACGTCTAATCCATCACAAATTGTGCTATAAATATACCAATTCTGCTTTACTTTTTGTCGTTTGGAAATTTGTCTTATGTCTGAGAAATTATGTCCTGAAACCTCGCCGTGGGGTTGGAAAGCACTGATCATCACTTGCATTTTAAGCTTTATCTTCATGGTGATTTTTTATTTAGCCATAAATAATGAGCCAGACTATATGCCGATGAATCAAAAAAAAGCAGCGGCAGCAGCTGAAATGTCAGAATCTCCAGCAAATGGCGAAGTTCAACATAGTGAGCATCAGCAACACAATCACTAAAGTATTCTTGTCGAAGATGATAAATCCCTGTTAAACAGGGATTTATCATGATATTCGAGATGTTCAATGCTTCAGCAAAATCGTCAGGCACTGGTCGTTGAAGGTGATGGAATGCGTGGCGCATTTACTAGCGGTGTTCTGGATGCATTTTTACAGCAACAATATACCTGTTTAAACAGCGACGTGGTTTTGCCCAAAGTTTAGTGGCGAGAACACAGCGTTATAATGATTTTGTAAGCTTTTTACATGCACCCACAGCACAGAAAATTCTGGAGGTTTGCCCACTTGATTTAAAAAACATGGCTGGTCGACTCTCCAAGAACAGGGCAAAGATACGTTATAGCTATGATGTGGGTCTGGAAACGGGATTAAAGGCCATTGAGGACTGGCATAGGCTTTAATATCTCAACGTAAAAGAATTCTGCGTTTTCACTTGGCACACTACGTCAAAAAGGTGCAGAATCTGGTTTTGTTTTTTGTTTATTTTTGGAATTTATTATGGGTCATCAACCCTCTCCACAAAAAGATTCAAGTGAAACCGTATTGGGATGGAAGTTTGTCATCATTGTGGGTGTACTCAGCACCATTTTCTTAACTTTTTTCTACTTGGCGATGAGTCAGGAACCTGACTATATGCCAGGTGCACAACGTAAGGCACAGCAACAAAAACAACAGGCTCAAAACGCTTCCGCCGCTTCAGAAGTGGTTGAACAATCCCATCAGCACCACGAATGATTGATTTAGGCTAATCATGCCTAAACTCAATATCAGAAAATTATAGAATTTAAGTTCAATCCATTCATCTATGGCACTTATTGCATCAATGGCATCATCATTTCAATATGTGGAATGCCACATTCATCATAGGGATTGCCTTGCGTGACAAAACCAAGTTTTTCATAAAATGAAATGGCATGAAGCTGTGATGACAGTTTAAGGAATGGATACTGTTGCTGTTGTGCATGCTCAATAATTTCCAACATGATCAACCGTCCAATGCCCTGCCCACGATATTTTTGGATGACCTGATACATATAATCCCCAGACTCGATTAACATTTGCAGCCAATATTTTCGACTGGCATCTGATCCTGCAATAATAATTCCAAACTTTGTTTTTCAATGCCATACATGGCTTTTAAGGCCTGAATCTGCTGCATGATTTTTGGGTCAGGCTGTTGAATATCCTTGCGTTTGGTTGCCAGAATCATCTTGTTTTTGCTGGTATGTTCCAATGCCACAAATTCAAATACCTTGGTTTCATAACCATAGGCCTTGAGTAAAAGTGCACGTAAAGTATCTGTCAACATCTCCGCCTGCTGCCCTGCGTGAATACCAAATTGCAGCATTGGCTGTAATACTTCTGGACTATGTAATTGTGGACGAAGTTCTTTATGGCAACACGGCGCGCACATAATCATCGAGGCATTGAGACGAATCCCAGTATGAATGGCAAAGTCAGTTGCAATGTCACAGGCATGCAGGGCAATCATCACGTCCAGCTTTGCAGGTTGATAACTGCGTACATCCCCCTCAAAAAAATCAAGATGGTTAAATCCAACCTGATCGGCAACATTCTGGCAAAACTCCACCAAATTTGAACGAAGTTCAACCCCAGTAATTAATGGCGTTTTATGTTGCGCCTGCAAATAATCATACAAGGCAAAGGTTAAATAGCCTTTGCCTGAACCAAAATCGACAATATTCAACTCTTGCTGTGAAGCATCAATCTGTTCATAGGCATTGGAAAAGATTTCAATGAATTTATTAATCTGTTTCCATTTACGCGCCATATTTGGAATGATCTGCCCTTTTTCATCGGTAATGCCTAGATGCTTTAAAAATGGGCTTTGCTGTTGCACATAACGATGCTTTTCACGGTTATGCTGTTGTTGTTCCACTTTCGTTGCAAAAGCCTGTTTTTTCTGGATATTCAGCATGGCTTTCTTTTTATTTTTTTTCAGTTGCATATCCTGATCCAGCGTAAAAAGATTTGCCTGTTTAGACTGCGCCAATAAGTCTGCTATTTTCTCCAGCCCCTCAGCAATTGCATAGTTTTTGGTGATGTCCTGAGTGGTGTGGTGATACAAACAAGATAAGGTTACCTGCCCCTGCAACTCAATCATGCGAAAAGTCATTTTTTCCAGATCTGCCAGATCACCCTTGTACTGACTGAGAATCAGTCGTTCAAAGCTTTTATTTTCAATAGATTGCTGGATATCCAAGAAAAACTGCTGCTCTTGTTCAAAAGAAAATTTCGGCGCAAACATAATGAAAACCTGACAAATAGAAACTAAATTCTAAAGCGTCTTACTTTAAAAGGGAAATTGCATTACGATACAGTTGTATTTTTATTGAGATGAGCTATAAATGGCTTCAACCTCTCCACTCGATTATGATCCACAGGAAGAACTGATCAATGCCTATAGTCATGGCTTGGGTGCAGTACTGGCATTGATTGCCGCCATTTTTCTGATTGTGAAAGGCTATGGTTTAGCTTTGGGGCAATGGATCAGTTTATGGGTCTATGGTCTGAGTCTGGTGTTATTGCTCAGCAGCTCCATGTTGTATCACTTTGCTCAGGACGAACGTAAACGTTATTGGTATAAAAAACTGGATCATACCGCCATTTATTATTTAATTGCTGGAACCTACACGCCTTTCCTTAGTATTGGCATTCCAACGGCGAAAGCACATTACCTACTGATTGCCCTCTGGATCATTGCACTGATTGGGACATTGTTTAAGCTGGTGTTTATTCACCGCTTCCAGAAAGTGTCTCTTGCGGCCTATCTGGTGATGGGCTGGTTGGCCGTTCTGGTGATGGATGACATGCAACGCTATCTTTCCAGAGATGCAATACAACTTCTGATTGCAGGCGGACTGGCATATACGGTTGGCACATTGTTTTATGCCTTAAAAAAGGTAAGATATAGCCACGCAATTTGGCATGTTTTTGTGCTATTAGGGGCAGGTTTACACTTTTTAGCGATCTATTGCTATGTATTATAAATCCATGCATCACAGGCAGCTTGCTGGGTAAATTCCGCATTCAAAAAAATTTTCAGGACAGTGTTTCACTGGTTCCTGAATAAATCACATTAAGGTTCTGTATGTCGTCAAACGCTACGACTGTCACCACTGAAGTGGCCAGTAATTCAAAGGTACGGGTATTATTTGCCAGTCTGGTGGGTACTACGATTGAGTTTTTCGACTTTTATATCTACGCCACAGCGGCAGTGCTGATTTTCCCCCATTTATTTTTTCCTGAAAGCAGTGATGGTGCTGCGGTACTCAAATCACTGGCAACCTTTGCCATCGCCTTTATTGCCCGCCCAATTGGTGCGGCGATTTTTGGACATCTGGGTGATCGGATCGGGCGAAAAGCCACATTGGTTGCCGCCCTGCTCACTATGGGAATTTCCACTGTCTGTATCGGGCTGCTTCCAACCTATGCCCAGATTGGCATTGTTGCCCCATTGCTACTTGCCTTATGCCGTTTAGGACAAGGCTTAGGCTTAGGCGGTGAATGGAGTGGCGCGGTTCTACTTGCCACTGAAAATGCCCCAGAGGGTAAACGCGCATGGTATGGCATGTTCCCACAGCTTGGCGCACCGATTGGCTTTATTCTGGCAACAGGTTCATTCCTCCTGCTGAATGCCTTTATGTCTGAACAGGCCTTTATGACATGGGGCTGGCGGATTCCATTTATCTCCAGTGCAATTCTGGTGTTGGTCGGTTTGTATATCCGTTTAAAACTGCATGAAACCCCTGCTTTCCAGAAAGTGTTGAATAAGCAGAAAGAGGTCAATGTCCCTTTCAAGGAAGTTATGACCAAGCATTTCCCGATGTTGGTACTGGGCACCATTGCCGCAATCTGCACCTTTGTGGTGTTCTATCTCACCACCGTGTTCGCGTTGAACTGGGGAACCTCCAAGCTGGGTTATGCGCGCGGTGATTTTCTTGGCTTACAGTTGATTGCCACGCTATGCTTTGCAGCATTTATTCCACTGTCTGCGATTTTTGCAGAGAAGTTTGGCCGTAAAAATACCTCGATTGCTGTCTGCGTACTTTCAGCACTGTTCGGATTATGCTTTGCGCCATTACTCGGTTCAGGCAACCCAATACTGGTGTTCCTGTTCCTCTGTATTGGCCTTTCCATCATGGGACTGACTTATGGCCCGATTGGCACGGTACTTTCTGAGATTTTCCCGACTTCCGTACGCTACACAGGTTCAGCCCTGACATTCAATTTGGCAGGTATTTTTGGTGCGTCTTTTGCCCCTTATATCGCCACCAAACTGGCAGAAAACTATGGTCTGGGTGCTGTTGGTTTATATCTCAGTTTGGCATCCATTCTCTCTTTAATCGCATTTTTACTGATTCGTGAAACCAAGCATGATGATGTAAACAACCAGATTTAAATCTCATTTTCCAGATGATCCAAAAATAAAAAAACCTGAATCATCTGGAATACCATTTATCGGGCAGTACCCAAGCCCTCCCCGTTAAATAGATCACAACATTTTCCAAAATATTTTTTATGGTAAAATTACCGCTTCCATTTTTTTAGACGATTGTGTTATGTACGCAGTGATTATCGTTGCCGTATTTTTGCTCAGCTTCTTATATACCTATTATCGCGGTAAAGAACGCTTAAAAGCCTCTAGACAATTATTTGATCATTCCACGTTTTTGGCACCCGTCAATATGTTTATGACTGGCTTCTCAAAGCTCCCAAACCAACCATTCTTTGATGTTGCACAGTTTCCAGAACTCAAGCCATTGCAGGATAACTGGCAGGTGATTCGTGAGGAGGCCATTCAACTCCAAAGCCAGATTAAGGCGGCGGAAAAAAATAATGATGCTGGTTTTAACACATTCTTTAAACGCGGTTGGAAACGCTTTTATCTGAAATGGTATCAAGATAGCCACCCATCGGCGCAGCAACTTTGTCCTAAAACAGTGGCATTACTGGAAAGTATTCCCTCTGTCAAAGCTGCCATGTTTACTGAGTTACCATCAGGAAGTTATTTAGGCAAACACCGTGACCCTTATGCAGGTTCAGTTCGTTACCATCTTGGCTTGGTCACACCAAATAGCGATGACTGCTTCATTGAAGTCGATCAGGAACGTTATAGCTGGCGAGATGGTGAAGCCACCATTTTTGATGAAACCTATGTGCATTGGGCGCATAACCAGACGGATCAAACCCGTATTATCCTGTTCTGTGATATTGAACGTCCAATGAAATGGGGCTGGGCACAAGGTTTCAACCACTGGTTTGGACGCAATGTCATGTCTGCGGCAAGTTCACCCAATGATGATCAGGACAAGACTGGCTTTATCAACCGCATCTTTAAATATGGCTATGCGGTACACCATTATGGCCGTGGCTTAAAGCAACGTAACCGCCGTCTATACTATGTGTCTAAATGGCTGATGTTTGGCATGATTATTGGACTGATCTTGCTGCCGAGCTTTTTATAATAAATTTTCTATGTACAAAAAAGAGATGCTATGACATCTCTTTTTTTATTGCCAAACCAATCTTATTGATTTGTCTGAGGTGCTTGAACACTCGCTGTTTGCGCTGCCATGTCCGCCGCCTGAACAGCAGCCTCACCAATCAGGGCAATCTTGGCTTTTTCCTGACTTTTTGCTGAAAGCGCTGGATTTGATGCCACAATACGGTTGATATTGGCAGAGTTTGCAGGCGCGATTGCCACAGTTTGTAAAACGATTGGACGATTGCCTGTATCACCGAGGATATAACGAACTCCTGTGCGCGGACTGATGATGGTGGTGACATCACGCTTTACCTGTGCCTCTGCGGTGGTATTACCCTGTGCAGCAAGTACCTTGTCCATAGTGGTTGTTTGTGGCGCGTCTTCCGCAACTGCAAAACCAGAGACTGCCGCACTTGCCAAAATCAAAAGTTGTAATGTTTTTTTCATTGCTTTCCCGCTTTTAATACACATTCAATCAAGAATAATAATCCCAATAATCTAACTATAAAGCCAGCTGTGACACAAGTTACTTCTCGTAAAAAAAAGCAGGACCTGAGTCCTACTTTTCATGACAGTGGAAACCTGTCTAAAACTAGATTTTACCGTGACATTGCTTGTATTTTAGACCAGAACCACATGGGCATGGTGCGTTACGGCTTTCTGGAACTGCGAACTGGGCATTTGCCAATGAACGGTCTGGTTCTTCAGAAATGGTCACTTCACCTGTTAGACCATCAACGTCATCATGTTCAAAAGAAAGACGCATTGATTCGGCCTGACGTTGCTGTTGAGCCTCTAACTCAGCCAGTTCTTCAGCGGTCGGAACATGGACACGGGATAAATCCATCACCACGTCAGACTTGATAATACCCAGCATGTTGACAAACAGATTGAATGCCTCTTTCTTGTATTCCTGCTCAGGATTTTTCTGTGCATAGCCACGTAAATGGATACCCTGACGCAAGTAGTCCATCGCCGCCAAGTGGTCTTTCCAGTGACGATCCAGTGAGTTCAACATAAAGTGACGCTCCAGCATCGCCGCCGACTCATCACCCATCTGTTCACGGCGCTGACGATAACGGCTGATCACTTCATCCGAGATACGCTCAATCAGCCCTTCTTCATCCAGACGGCGGTCCTGATCCAGCCATTGCTGTACAGGAAGCTCAATGCCTAAATCGGTACGTAGGGCATTTTCCAAGCCAGCAATGTCCCACTGGTCATGAATCGACTCTGGTGGAATAAAGTTGGCAATCAGGCCTTTCACCACTTCATGGTGCATTTCCTCAATGTAAGCCTGTAGTGTGCTTTCCGCCAAAACTTCATCACGCTGCGAATAGATAATCTTACGCTGTTCGTTATTGACATCATCATACTTCAACAGGTTCTTACGAATATCGAAGTTACGTGCCTCAACCTTGCGCTGTGCATTTTCAATCGAACGACTCACCATCTTGTGCTCAATGGCTTCATTTTCCTGCAAGCCCATTGCACGCATCATGGCAACTACACGGTCACCCGCGAAGATACGCATCAGGTCATCTTCAAGCGAAAGATAGAAACGTGACACACCTGGGTCACCCTGACGGCCTGCACGACCACGTAACTGGTTATCAATACGGCGTGATTCATGACGTTCAGAACCAATGATGTGCAGACCACCCGATGCCAGAACATTTTCATGGTCTTTTTCCCACTGTGCCTGTAAACGTGCTTCATCTTCAGGAGTTGGGTTTTCAATTTTCGCCAGCTTGGCTTTCCAGTTACCACCAAGCAAGATATCCGTACCACGACCCGCCATGTTGGTGGCAATGGTCACTGCATTTGGACTACCCGCCTGTGCAATAATATCCGCTTCACGCTCATGCTGTTTGGCGTTTAATACTTCATGGTGAATCCCAGCCTGCAACAGTTTGGCAGACAGGATTTCACTGGCCTCAATGGTGGCTGTACCAATCAGGATGGGTGCAACACCCTGCTGACGGATATTGGTGATTTCCTCAATAATGGCACTGTATTTGCCATTACGGTTTAAATAAATCAGGTCATTGTGGTCCTGGCGCACCATTGGACGGTGGGTTGGAATAATCACCACATCCAGACCATAGATTTCCTTCATTTCCGCTGCTTCAGTATCGGCAGTACCCGTCATACCTGAAAGCTTTTTATACAGACGGAAATAGTTCTGGAATGTTGTGGTGGCCAGCGTCTGGTTCTCAGGCTGAATTTCCATGTTCTCTTTGGCTTCAACGGCCTGATGCAGACCTTCCGACCAACGGCGGCCAGGCATGGTACGGCCTGTGCTCTCATCCACAATAATCACTTCTTCTTTTTGAGTCTGTGGATTAATGCCAATGATGTAATGTACGTTCTTTTGATAGAGATAATGGGCACGAATTGCGGCAGTCACATGGTGCACCAGATTCAGATTTGCGGCTGAATACAGGCTTTCACCTTCCGCCAGCAGGCCCATGCGAATCAATTCCTGCTCAACGGTTTCATAACCAATTTCGGTCATTTCAACTGAACGCTGTTTTTCATCGACCCAAAAATGTCCACCATCGGCCACTTTTTCTTCTTTCTGTGGACGTAGTTGCGGTGGAATGCTGTTGATTAACTGGTACAGATGGGAAGAGTCTTCACTCTGCCCTGAAATGATCAA
>CAZKJI010000025.1:0-20915 GCA_964553005.1 uncultured Acinetobacter sp.
AGGCATGCTGTATGGCAGATAAGCGAAGCAAACCAATACGAAAAAAACAGCAGTCCATTTCGGAAAAACCCACGCTTGCGCTGGATATGTGGCGATTTTACCTGCTTTGGGGAACGGTGCTGCTGTGCTTTGTGGTGATTGTAGCGCGTGCTTTCTATGTACAGGTGATTAATAAGGATTTCTTGCAGAACAAGGCCAATGCCAACATTCTGCGGACTGAACGTTTAGAGGCCATGCGTGGGGTGATCAGTGACCGTCATGGCGTGCCACTTGCGATCAGCACCCCAATTATGAAGATTGTCATCGACCCACGGGATTATTGGGAAACCAAACAGCTTTATGATGAAACGATGGCTGAGCTCAAAAAAGACCCGACCAGTCGTAAATTAAAACGTCAGTTGCCTGATAAAAACCTGAATCTGGATGAGTTGGCGGATGCGGTGGGTATTGATCGCCAGAGCCTGAAAAAGCAGATGAGTGATCGCCCACGCTCACGCTATCTGGTGCTGCAAAAGGAAATTCCGCCGCAACAGGCTGACTTAATTGTTAAGCGTAACTTTCAGGGTGTCTACGCGGAAAAAAGTTATAAACGCTACTATCCTCAGCCCCAACCGAATGCACAGATTATTGGCTTGACCAATAGTGAAGGAACAGGAATTGAAGGTCTGGAAATGCAGTTGAACAAGCAACTGGCAGGGCTGGATGGTGAGCAAAAAATTATTCGGGATAAAAAAGGCAACCGTTTAAAGGTTTCAGAGGTCATTAAAGAAGTTGAATCGGGCGAAAATATCACCCTCAGCATTGATTCGCGTTTGCAGTACATCATGTACCGTGAACTGACCGCCGCAGGGGTAGCGAATAATGCGCGTTCTGCAACCGCGATTGCGGTGGATGTGAAAACGGGCGAAATTTTGGCCATGACCAGTTGGCCGTCCTATAATCCGAATGATAAAAATGGGCTTTCCAACAAGGATGCAATGCGTAACCGTGGTGCTATTGATATGTTTGAGCCTGGTTCAACCATGAAGCCATTTACTGTTGCGGCAGCACTGGAAAGTGGCAAATATACGCCGAACACCATTGTCAACACTTCACCAGGTTCAATGCGTTTGGGTTCACATACAATTCGCGATACCCATAACTATGGTGCCTTGACCCTGACAGGTATTATCGTTAAATCTTCCAATGTGGGGTCAGCCAAACTCGCCTTGTCTTTGCCTAAAGATGCCATCCCCTCTTTCTTCCGCCGCGTTGGTTTTGGGCATCGTTCAGATGTTAAATTTCCAGGGGAAAGTTCAGGTCTGCTGTACTCAGGTGATAAATTGAATCTGTCACAATTGGGGACGATGGCCTATGGTTATGGCTTAAATGCAACAATTTTGCAGTTGGCACAAGGTTATGCCATCTTGGCAAATCATGGGGTAGAAGTACCATTAAGCCTGCATAAACTGGATCGGCCACCTGAGGGTAAGCAGGTGCTTGATCCTAAAATTGCCGATCAAGTGTTGATGATGCTGGAGCAGGTCACTATGCCGGGTGGAACTGCGACTCAGGCCAATATTGCTGGCTACCGTGTGGGCGGTAAAACAGGAACCGCACACAAGTTGCGCGCAGACCGCAAAGGCTATTCCAATAATGAGTACCGCGCTCTATTCGCAGGGGTTGCGCCGATCAGTGATCCACGTTTGGCCATGATTGTAGTGGTGGAAAATCCACAGGGACGCTACTACGGTGGTTTGGTGGCTGCACCTGTGTTTGCACGAATGATGCAGGAGTCCTTGCGCCTGCTGAATGTGCCATTGGATAAACCCTTAGATACTCCAAAAAACCCAGTCCGTAGGTAGATTATGTCGATTAGTTTTCAACAGATACATCAAATCAGCATAGATGCGGCTTGGTATACGCAACCGTTTAAAGGTTTCTGTCTGGATAGCCGCAAGATTGAAGTGGGGCAAATATTTATTGCCTTAAATAGTTATAGTCAACCCGAAAAAACACGCTTGTTTGCTGAGAATGCCTTGAATGCGGGTGCATTGGCGGTGATTAGTGAAACAGATTTAGGCCTTGCAAATGAATGGGTTTGTCCCGAAGTCCGTTATTTAATGGGTGAATGGCAGAAACAATATTTGCAGGCAGTCGATCCTGTAACAACTTTGCGTGGAATTGCGGTCACGGGCACCAATGGTAAAACCACAATTTCGCGCCTGATTGCTGAACTGATTAGCTCGCAGGGTCAGGGCTGTGCAGTAATGGGCACCACAGGAAATGGTATTTTGCCGAACCTTACACCCTCAACACATACCACTTTAGATGCCTTGCAGTTGCAGAATGCCCTGCATGACTATGCCAAACAGGGAGCAGGTTTTGTTGCGCTTGAGGCCAGTTCACATGGTTTGGAGCAGGGCCGTTTAAATGGTTGTGAGCTTGAGATTGCGGTATATAGCAATTTAAGCCGAGACCATCTGGATTATCATGGTACGCTGGAAGCGTATGCTGAAGCGAAAGCGTTACTGTTCAAATTTACGACCTTAAAAACTGTCGTCATTAATCTGGACGATGCTCATTCCAGCCTCATGCTGGATGCAGCCAAAGCCAATCCATCCCAGCCTAAAATTTTGACTTATTCCTTGACCCAAACAAATGCGGATTATCATATTGCCGATTTGCAATACCGTTTGAGTGGGGCAAGTTTTACGCTTATTAGCCCAGCGGATAGTTATATAGTTCAAAGTCCACTACTTGGGCATTTTAATGTAGAGAACCTGTTGGCAAGCCTGATTGCGGCTGAATATGCAGGTTTTGACCTGAACGATCTGGTGCAGTTTGTGCCGCAACTCAAGGGTGCGCCAGGACGGATGCAGGTGATTCAGGACGCGGAGCGCCTGTTTGTGGTGGATTATGCCCATACGCCTGATGCCCTGATTCAGGTTTTAACCACCTTAAAACGGCATGTCACTGGACAGCTTTGGGCAGTCTTTGGTTGCGGCGGTGATCGTGATCGTGGCAAGCGTCCACTTATGACTCAGGCCGCATTAAATCATGCCAATCCTGTGATTTTAAGCTCGGACAATCCCCGTACTGAAAGCCCTGAACAGATTTTTGCCGATATGAAACAGGGAATTGATTTTTCTAACCATGTCATGTATGACATCCGTGACCGCCGTGAAGCCATTAAATTTGCAGTGACACATGCACAGGCAGGTGACATTGTGGTGATCGCAGGCAAGGGGCATGAGAACTATCAGGAAATTGATGGGGTTCGTCACTGGTTTGATGATGTGGTGGAAGTACAGTCAGCAATTGCTGCACAGTCACATTCTGTAGATTCAGCTTATCCTGCACAATAGGGTCAAAAGGTAAATAAAAACGATGCATACCTCAACCACCAGTACTGTTCCACTCACACCCTGGACCGCAGAACAACTTCAACAGGCAACTCAGGGTGAATGGTATCAGCATAAGATTCCTCAAGGAGGAATTAAGCGAATTTTGACTGACTCCCGTCATGCAGAAGAGGGTGATGCTTTCCTTGCATTAAAGGGCGAGCGTTTTGATGCTCATGATTTTGTACAGCAAGTGGCAGCACAGGGCTGTCAGATTGCGATTGTCGAGCGACCAGTTGATGCGGATATTGCCCAACTGATTGTAAAAGATACCCGTTTGGCTTTGGGACAGCTTGGCGCCTATCGCCGTCAGCACAATCCGCAGCTCAAGGTGATTGCCCTCACAGGTAGTAGCGGTAAAACCACGACCAAAGAAATGTTGGGCAGTATTTTATCCCGTTTAGCACCCACCTTAATTACCCGTGGCAACCTGAATAATGATCTGGGTGTACCGATGATGTTGCTGGAATTACGTCCAGAACATCAATATGCTGTCATGGAGTTGGGAGCCAGTCATCAGGGTGAGATTGATTACACTTCAAATCTGGTGCAACCGCATGTGGCTGGGATTCTGAATATTGGAACAGCACATTTGGGTGAGTTTGGCGGACGTGATGGCATTTGTCGCGCCAAGTCAGAAATCTATGCTCATATCTTGCCGAATGGTACCGCAGTTGTCCCTGCACATGATGATTTTACCACCACTATTCGTCAAAATGCAGGCCATCATCCCATCCTGAGCTTTGGCGAGGGCGGTGATGTGTATGCAAGCGAAATCCAGCTCAATCCACAGTCTACCCAGTTCAATCTGCATACTCCACAGGGTGTTCGAATGGTAAACCTGCCATTTGCAGGGGTACATAATGTGCAGAATGCGGCGGCGGCAACGGCTTTTGCCTTGGCGATTGGTATTGGACTGGATGATATTGTGCAAGGTCTGGAGCAGGCGCAGGGAGCGAAAGGTCGCCTGAATTTTATTCAGCATCACAAGTATTTATTTATTGATGACACCTATAATGCCAATCCAACTTCAATGCGTGCAGCAGCAGAAGTTCTTGCTCAACAAACGGGCATTAAAGTGATGGTAATCGGGGATATTGGTGAGCTTGGAAGTACAGCAGCGCAACAACATTATTTGTTGGGCCGAGATTTGGTTTCGATGCAAGGTATTCATTTTGTAGTTGCAGTGGGTGAATTCTCACCTGCCACTCAAGAAGGTGCAAGAAGCACACAATACGGTAAAAAATTACAAGCTTTTCTGAATCAGGGGCAAGCTTTGTCATTTTTAATGAGTTTAGTAGAGACACATCAACCCCAGCACATGAGTTTCCTATTTAAAGGTTCTCGCTATACCCATATGGAAACGTTGATGGCGGATTTGATGGAGAAAATTTAAATGTTGTTATGGTTATTTGAGCAATTGGCGGACTATAACAGTTCCTTTCAGGTTGTTCGTTATTTAACATTGCGCTCTTTGTTGAGCTTACTGACCGCCTTAACAATTGGGCTGGTATTAGGCCCAGTGATGATTCGTAAATTGCAGGCATTAAAATATGGTCAGGCAGTAAGCTCATTTGCTCCTGAAAATCATGCCAAGAAAATGGGTACGCCAACTATGGGGGGAATCCTGATCCTGCTCTCAATTGGCATTAGTACACTGCTTTGGGCAGACTTATCCAATCCTTATGTCTGGATTGTTCTTGGTGTCATGGTGGTCTTTGGTGCGGTTGGCTGGGCAGATGACTGGATTAAAGTTCGTTATAAAGACAATGCAGGCTTACCTGCACGTAAAAAGTTCTTTTGGACTTCCGTGGCTTCGCTCGGTGCGGGTATTGCCCTGTATATGATTGCCAAACAACAGGATAATCCTATTCATACTGCAAATATGCTGGACTTGTTGATCCCTTTCTTTAAAAACCTTTCCATTCCACTTTCGGCTGTTCCATTAGGTCTGGCATTTATTGGGTTTACCTACTTGGTGATTAACGGGGCATCCAATGCGGTGAATCTCACTGACGGTCTGGATGGTCTGGCGATTATGCCGATTGTCATGGTTGCAGCAGGTCTGGGTGTGTTTGCCTATCTGTCAGGTGACATCCGTTTTGCCAACTATCTGCATATTCCTTATGTAAAATATACATCGGAACTGGTGGTGATCTGTTCTGCTATGGTGGGTGCTGGTCTGGCATTCCTTTGGTACAATGCACATCCTGCACAGGTATTTATGGGTGATGTGGGGGCATTGGCACTTGGTGCAATGTTGGGAACGATTGCGGTGATGGTTCGTCAGGAAATCGTATTTGCGATTATGGGCGGTGTTTTTGTGATGGAAGCAGTTTCGGTGTTCCTGCAAATTGGTTCATTGCGGATGCGTAACAAGCGTGTGTTCCTGATGGCACCTTTGCACCACCATTATGAAAAGCAGGGTTGGAAAGAAACCCAGGTGGTGATCCGTTTCTGGATTATTACCATTTTCCTCGTTGTGTTGGGGTTGATGACCTTAAAATTACGCTAAGCCATAATTCAAAATGAAGCTGGTGAATGCCAGCTTTTTTTACGTTTGGAGAAAATAGATGAGTGTATTGATGTGTCCTGTTTGTCGCCAAGCCTTGCATCTGGCTGAGCAGTCATGGCGTTGTGAAAAAGGGCACCATTATGATGTGGCCAAACAGGGTTATGTCAACCTGCATGTGGTACAGCATAAACACAGTAAAACACCTGGGGATACGCCAGAGTCGGTACTGGCGCGCCGAGAATTTTTGCAGATGGGGTTTTATCAGCCATTACAGCAGGTGATTGTGGAGTTACTGCAACAATTCAAGCCAGACACCATTCTGGATATTGGTTGTGGTGAGGGCTACTATACCAATGCCATGCAGCCCTGTACCAAGCACTGCGTAGGCATTGATATTGCCAAGACCGCAGTGCAAAGGGCAGCAAAACTCAATTCAAAGATCATCTGGGTGGTGGGTACAGGGGCAATATTGCCTGTACAGGATCATTCGATTGATGTTTGCACCAGTCTATTTAGTCCAATTCCTCAGCAGGAAATGACAAGGGTGTTGAAAGGCGAGGGGTATCTCATCATTGCTACGCCTGCACCAGCACATCTTTATGCATTGCGTGAGGCCCTGTTTGAACAGGTCAATCTGCATGAGCCGCAGAAATTTGTTGAGCAACTGAATGCTGAATTTGAATTGAAGCAGGAACAGGTTGTTGAAGCACCCCTGACATTGGACCAACATGCATTAAAGAATTTGATTGCTATGACACCTTATGCGTATAAAGCCAATCCTGAGCGGCGAAAGGCGATTGAGCAGCAACAATATTTTGCAGTGACAGCCGCATTTCAAATTTATGTTTTCCAAAAAAGAAACAGGTCATCCACTTGATGACCTGTTTCTTTTACTGAATCTCATTAATGAGATTTTCAATTTGATCCCTTGGAGGGGGATTCTGTGGAGTTGTATTCATTGCTGGTGGTTGCTTTCGAACAGGTACGATGATTTGCTCCTCACCTGAAGCTGAATCAGGCAGGTCGGAGAAGTCATTTTGTGCTGAACGATCAGGCGCTGGTGGTGCTGGACGGTACAATGGACGAGCCAAAGGCGGAGATGTGCGATATTCCTTTTGATTCTCATTTTGCTGAACCTGTAACTTATCGCGAGAAATAGGCTCCTTTGCGTCTTTGTCCAGACGTACCCAGGCAGATGGCCTATCCTTCAGTGAATTGGCCATAAAGTTGGTCCAGATAGGCAAGGCTGCGACCCCACCATATTCGCGGCGGCCCAGCGTCCGTGGCTGATCAAATCCAACCCAAGCGATTGCGACCAGTTTTCCATTAAACCCAGCGAACCAGGCATCTTTGGCATCATTGGTAGTTCCTGTCTTGCCACCCAGATCATTACGACCAATTTTGAGTGCGGCACGACCTGTACCATGCTGAATCACGTCACGTAAGATATTGGCCATGTCATAGGCTGAGCTTGATTTTAAAATACGTTGTGCCTGACGATAATCACTGTTGGTTTTGCTTGTTTTATCAGGGTCTGTAACTGCAATCGGGGTTTCAGAAGCAGCAGTTGTATCATCCAGAGTTTGATTGGTGATTTCCTTAACGTCACCATTTTGCTGTTTTTCAGCTTCTTCGGGTTGTTGCTCATTATAGGCATTGGGATCATTAATACATGGAATGCATGCATATTCAGGCTTGGTTTCGTAAATCACCTTGCCCGATGCATCCTCAATTCGCTTGATGAAATGAGGCTGGATTCGATAGCCACCATTGGCAAAGGTGGCATAACCTGTCGCCATTTGCACAGGCAATACCTGTGGAGTTCCCAGTGCAATGGTGTAGTTACGGGGAATCTGTTCCTCTTCCAGACCAAAATCCATAAACAGTTGGCGTGCACGCTCAATACCCACAGTTTGTAATAAACGGACAGAAACCGTATTCCTTGACAAATATAATGCACGACGTAAAGGAATCATGCCTAAGTAACGTCCATCGGAGTTTTTAGGGGACCACTTGCCAATGGTGATTGGGCTATCATTTACCATAGTGTACGGGGTCATGCCGCGTTCTATTGCAAGTGCATAAACGAAAGGCTTAATGGTTGAACCAGGTTGTCTCCAGCCCTGTATAGCACGGTTAAATTTGGACTGATAGAAGTTATAACCACCGACCACTGCTTCAATTGCTCCGTCATTTGGATTGAGCGCAATCAACTGCCCCTGAACTTTAGGCACCTGAACTAAAGACCAGACACTCTTGTTCTCATTTGGACGCAGGCGAATGATATCTTTTACTTTTACAATTTGGGAGGCATTTGACGGCGCACCACCTACGCTGTTGGCATTGCGATAGGGTCTCACCCATGACATGCCTGACCAATTTACTGTCACTGTGGAGCCATCCTGCATGAGCGCATCAAAGGAATTATTATTGACCTTCACCACCTGTGCTGGATAAGTATTGGCATAGGCCATAAACTGGCTGAGTGGTTTATCATGCGCTTCGGGACCACGCCAGCCATGACGGCGGTCATAGTCTTCCAGACCCTCCTGAACAGCCTCCTCCGCATAACGCTGACGGTTACTGTCAATGGTGGTATAGACCTTGTAGCCAGAATCAATTGCCTGCTCGCCAAAATGCTCAACCAGCTCGGCCCGTACCATTTCCCCCACATAAGGAAAGACATTGCTCACGGAACGATCAATCATGTTGAGGTTGATTGGTTCAGCCACAGCTTTCTGGTACTGGGCCTGATTGATATAACCCAATTGCAGCATCCGCCCAAGAATCCAGTTTCTCCGCTCAAGCGCACGTTCTGGGTTGACCACAGGATTGTATTTGGAGGGAGCTTTAGGTAAACCCGCAATCATTGCCATTTGCGCTGTGCTTAGTTCCTTAATATTTTTGTTGTAATAGATTCTGGCCGCTGCCGCGATACCATAGGCATTTTTACCGAGGAAAATCTTATTGACATAGGAACTGAGGATTTCCTGCTTGGTCAGGTTTTGCTCTATTTTTCGGGCTAGAAATACTTCAGTGAGTTTACGTCTCAGTGTTCGCTCTGGACTTAAATAATAGTTTTTCGCCACCTGCATGGTAATGGTTGAACCGCCAGTCTGCACATCTGAGCCTGTCACGGATTCAGTTAGAGCTCGCCCCAAGCCCTTGAAACTAATACCGTTATGCTCAAAAAATGAGGAATCTTCCGCAGCCAGAAAAGCATGAATAAAGGTGGGAGGAATATCTTCATATTTCACAGGGATGGAGAGTTTGCCACCATACTCCGCAATCAGTTTGTTATCCGCCGTATAGACTTGCAATGGTTTTAATAAAGGTGCCTTTTTTAATGAGCCCATATCTGGCAAAGAGGGTGCTAGATAGAGATACATGCCATAAAATCCCATTGGAAGTGAGACTAAGATAATAATAAGGATCAAAAAAAATGGCCGAACAATACCAGAACTGGATAGCTTTTTCATAATAAGTAAGTTTTAATAAGAGCGAATGGCAAACTAATTATGGTCAGTATATCCTTTAGACATACGGATTGTTAGATGAGATATTGTATCCGTATCAATTAAAGACCAAAACAGATTAGTGAGTTGTACTTTTGGGGATAAAAAAATAAATAGGAAAGAACTGTGCTCAGGTTATATCGTAAACCAAGTAAGGGGTTAGTAGGGGTCGATATTAGTTCGACAACTGTTAAGTTATTGGAGCTCTCTGTAAAGAACGGTAGATATTGGGTTGAAAGTTATGCCGTGATGCCGCTACCTGAAAACAGTGTAGTGGAAAAAAGCATTCTCAATCCAGAAGCAGTGGGTGATGCACTTGAACGAGTCATCAACCTTGCGAACCCTCACACCACGCATGTCGCAATTGCCGTGCCTACTTCAATGGTGATTCATAAAATCATTGAAATGGATGCCGATATGTCGGATGAAGAGCGAGAAGTTCAAATCCGTATGGACGCTGAGCAATATATTCCGTTCCCTTTGGATGAAGTCAGCCTTGATTTTGAGGTTCTGCCCGACCATCTGGCAAACCCGAACCGAGTTAATGTGCTTTTGGTAGCCACACGGACTGAAAACGTGGATACCCGTGTTGAAGTTCTGGAACTTGCTGGTCTAAGCGCGAAAGTTGCTGATGTCGAAAGCTATGCTATGGAGCGCGCTTTTAGCGTATTTGCTGATACCTTGCCAATGGGGGCAAATACCGTTGGTGTTCTGGATATTGGTCATACCATGACGACCTTGTCTGTTATGCAGAAAGGCAAGATTATCTATACCCGTGAACAGGTATTTGGTGGACGTCAATTAACCCAGGATGTTCAGAGTCGCTACGGTTTGTCTTTCGAAGAGGCAGGCCGTGCGAAAAAAGAAAGAACCTTGCCTGATGACTATGATACCGAAGTGCTTGAACCATTCCTTGATGCAGTAGTTCAACAGGCCGCCCGTTCACTTCAGTTCTTTTTCTCCTCTTCTCAATTCAATGAAATTGATCACATTCTACTTGCTGGCGGGAATGCAAATATCCCTGGTCTGGCAAAATTATTACAACAAAAACTAGGTTATCGCGTCACGATTGCCAACCCGTTTTTACAAATGGGCTTTTCTCCCCAGATTGACATTAAAAAAATTGAAAATGATGCTTCCTCATTGATGGTGGCATGTGGTCTAGCATTGAGGAGTTTTGATTAATGGCAAAGATTAACCTACTCCCTTGGCGTGATGAGCTAAGAGAACAACGAAAGAAAAAGTTTGTTGCATTTTGTGTGGGGGTTGCTGCATTAGGGGTTGCATCAGTCTTTTCTGGGTGGGTGTATTTTGATCAGAAGTTGGATGATCAGGAACAGGCCAATCAATTGATTGTGAGTACCAACCAAAATTTGGATACGCAACTAAAATCGCTGGATGGCTTGCAAGAACGCCGTAATGCGATTATCGAGCGTATGAAATTGATTCAGGGATTGCAGGGGCAACGTCCAATTACCGTGCGTCTGGTTGATGAACTGGTACGTGTGACACCGCCAACCATGTATCTTACTAAATTTACCCGTACAGGGGATAAGTTCACCATTGAAGGAAAGGCGGAAAGTCCAAATACAGTGGCTGAACTGTTGCGTAATCTTGAGGCATCACCTTGGTATCGCAATGCCTTTATGAATTCATTTCTGGCAGCTGAAGAGAAAAAAGATAAAACAGCAGCATCTCTTGTGCCACGTGTTGAAGAAAACTATGGAAGCTTTGTTGTAACCGTGGATTTAGGGGAAATAGGGACAACTGCGGAAGCTGATCCAGCAGCATCAGGAGTGGCGCAATGAACTTAGAGAAGTCAGATGATTTAAATCAAGAGACGGTGGCGATCAAGAAAAAGAAGATGACTGTAGAGCAGTTCTTCCAACAATTTAATACGTTGGATATGAATAACTACGGTAGCTGGCCTGCGTCTGTCAAAATAACCTGCTGGATTTTTATTTTTCTGGCTGTGCTTGCGCTTGGCTATTTTGTGGTGATCAAGTCACAGTTGGAGGAAATCGCAAATGCACAGGCAAAAGAGCAGAGCTTGCTGAATGAGTTTAAGGAGAAAGACTCAAAACTGCGTAATTTGCAACAATATCAAGCACAATTGCAGGAAATGGAAGCAAACTTTAATCAGCAACTACAGCAATTGCCAAAAGAGACTGAAATTCCAAGTCTGGTTGAAGACATCAACTTGACTGGCGTGAACTCTGGCTTGAAATTTAAAAATATTCGTCTGGAAAATGAAGTTAAGCAAGAGTTTTTCATTGAGCAGCCCATTAGTATTGAAGCTACGGGGGATTATCATGCTTTTGGTGCATTTGCGACAGGTATTGCTGCCCTGCCACGTATTGTGACCCTGCATGATTTTACGGTTGAAGCAAAACAAGATACTGAGAAAAAATCTGATATTCCAGTCATTAATTATACGGTAAAAGCAAAAACTTATCGCTATGTCGGTGCGGATGAGCAAGCAGATGCCAATCCATCTACAAGTACTCCACCTGCACAAGGGGGGCAACATTAATGAATAATTATAAAATTTTCCTGGGATTGATATTCGCTGTTGGATTGGTCGGGTGTGATTCCCGTATTGATGCAGTCAATCAGCAGATGGCAGAAATTCGCAATCAGCCACCTTTACCAATTGAACCTGCACCTATATTTACACCTGTACCATTATTTAACTATGCGGCACATCAGTTAAAAAGCCCGTTTATGCCAAGTTCTCTGGCTGCTGAACTTAAGATTATGGCAGGTAAGCGTGTTTATCCTAATTTTAATCGTCAGCCACAGCCATTAGAGAGTTATGCTTTGGAATCGCTGAATATGAAAGGCAGTATGCGCGGTAAATCCAATGATACAATTGCCTTAATCCAAACGCCTGATGCACAGATTGAGCGTGTTCAGGTAGGTAGTTATCTGGGTATGAATCAGGGACGTATTATTAAAATTAGTCCAACGCAGATTGATTTGGTGGAGATTGTGCCAGATGGGCGAGAAGGTTATGTGGAAAGGCCTAGAACACTCGTTTTAATTGGACCAGCACAGTAGATTAAGGGAATAACAATGAAAAAACAGTTTAAAGATTCTTTATTTGGGGAAGCGAAGACCATGAATCATGCATTCCGTCAGTTTTCTATGGGTGCTGTTGCCATCGCAATCATGCAGGTTGCATCAGCACAAGTGAGTATGACCAATATTGTGCCAATGAGTTTGGCCGATCAGGGTACAGAAATCCGTGTCATGTTTAATGGTTTGCCTCCCCAGCCACAGGCCTATCAGCTTGAACAGCCTGCCCGCTTAATTCTGGATTTTGATAAGGCGCAGCAAAGTCTAAAGCAAACCTCCATTCCTGTTGCAACCAGTGAAGCAAGTTCCATCGAGGTTGCCGCAGATGATCAGCGCTCTCGTGTCATTGTGAACTTAAAGGATGCAGGTGCATTTACCACACGTGTGGAGGGAAACACCTTTGTTCTTAAAATTAATTCAGTTCGACCATCGGCAACGAATGCGCCTACGGTAGCACGTCAGCCTCAACAAGGCGTATCTAATATTGGATTTCAACGAGGCAAGGATGGCGAGGGCTTGGTTGTCATCGACCTTTTGGGAGGTAATACCCCTGTTGATGTACAGCAACAAGGTAGTAAGATTGTGGTGCGCACAATGGGCAATAAAATTCCAGCTCACTTGGCACGTCGTTTAAATACCAATGATTTTGCCACCCCTGTTGCCAGTGTTGATGCCTATAATGACAAAGGAAATGGTGTGATCACCATTCAATCTGCGGGAAGCTATGAATATATGGCTTATCAGGCAGAAAATAAGTTAACGATTAGCTTAAAGCGTCCAGAGGATAAATCCCCAGCAAAAGCGAAAGCTCAAACCTACACGGGCAATAAAATCTCTTTAGATTTCCAGGATATTGAAGTTCGCCGTGTCTTACAACTTCTTGCAGATTTCACTGGCATCAATATGGTGGCAGCTGATACCGTGCAAGGTAATATTACGCTGCGTTTGAAAGATGTGCCTTGGGATCAGGCATTGGATATTGTTCTAAAAACCAAAAATCTGGACAAACGCCGTAATGGAAATGTGATCTGGATTGCACCTGTTTCTGAGTTAATTAAGGCAGAAGAAGAAGAAGCCAAAGCGATTGCACAGAGCGTTAAACTGGCACCATTGCAGACAGAGTATATTCAGCTTAGTTATGCAAAAGCTGCTGATATTGAGAAATTAATTACTCAGGGTAAAAATAGTGGCTCAGGTAACAGCTCTTCAGGTCAGAATAATAATGCTGATCCATTGGGAGATAGTGTTGGGAGTTTATTGAGTCCTCGTGGTACGGTTTCTACTGACCCTCGCACGAATACACTGATTATTAATGACACGTCACAAAAAATTGATCAAATTCGTAAAATGGTTGATTTGCTGGATGTATCAGTTAAGCAGGTAATGATTGAGGCACGTATTGTCAGTGCAAGTACCGACTTTACCAAAGAGATGGGGGTGAAGTGGGGCGTGCTTTCTCAGGGTATTACTAATAATAGTAATTTGTTGGTGGGTGGTAGCGATACCACTTTGTGGAACCTGCGTGAACCAGAAAAAGATTCCGAAACAGGTGGTTATAAATATACGATTGAACGCCCTGATAACCTGAATGTTGATTTGGGTGCAACAGCAGTAGGTGCGAGTCGTATTGCTTTTGGTTTAATTAGTCTGTCTGATTTTATGCTGGATTTAGAACTGTCTGCGGTTCAGGCGGATGGTTATGGCGAAGTGATTTCAACGCCTAAAGTTATGACTGCGGATAAACAAACTGCAAAAATTGAGTCAGGTTCTCAAGTTCCTTTTTCATCATCAACGGGTACTGGGGCAAATGCTACGCCGAAAATCGAATTTAAAGATGTGGTATTAAGTTTAGATGTAACGCCGAGTATTACACCAGATGGGAAGGTTCAAATGAATCTTGATATTAAGAAAGATAGTATTGCTGGTGTAACCCCTCAAGGACAATTCTATTTTAATAAAAACATGGTGAATACTAATGTCTTGGTTAATAATGGTGAAACGGTGGTATTGGGTGGTATTTTTGAACAAGAAAATCTAAACAAACAAACCAAAGTACCATTCTTGGGTGATATTCCATATCTTGGAAAATTATTCCGTCGTGATTCGAAAACTGAAAATAAACGTGAACTACTTATTTTTGTGACCCCGAGAATTGTTAATGACACCTTGACCAGAAATCATTAATATATTTTCAATTGTTGCAATGAATATAGGTGGCGCGTTGCCAAGCAAAGCGTTTGAAACCCTGCCAAATATTTATTTGGTAGGGCCGATGGGGGCAGGAAAAACTACGGTTGGCCGACATTTGGCTGAATTGTTAGGGCGAGATTTCCTTGACAGTGATCATGAAATCGAACGTAAAACTGGTGCGACCATTCCCTGGATTTTTGAAAAAGAAGGGGAAGTGGGGTTTCGGCTGCGTGAAACCAATGTGTTAAATGAACTCACTAGGCGCTCCGCACTAGTTTTGGCCACGGGTGGTGGAGCGGTTACCCAGGCAGCAAATCGAGAGTTTCTTAAACAACGTGGTATCGTTGTCTATCTTTATACGCCTGTGGAGCTTCAGCTACAGCGAACCCATCGTGATAAAAATCGTCCATTATTACAAGTCGAAAATCCAGAACAAAAACTACGAGATTTATTGGTTGCACGTGATCCTTTATATCGTGAAGTTGCACATCATATTATTGAGACAAATCAGGGTGCTGCACGTGATTTAGCACAACGGATTCTCCAGATTATTTTATCCCAGTCCGTTCAATGATTTTTTTGGTGGTTTAATTATATGCAAACATTACACGTTGAATTAGGTGAACGCCGTTATCCGATTTTTATTGGTAGCCATTTAGATCCCAAAGTATTGCTTGAGCCGTATTTGCATGGTCGGCAGGTGATGCTGGTTTCAAATACAACAGTGGCACCTTTATATATGCAGCATTATGTGAATGCATTAACTGCACTGGATAAACAGGTTGCACAATGCATACTGCCTGATGGCGAGCAATATAAAGATATTCAGCATTTAAACCTGATTTTTGATGCCTTGCTTGAGGCTGGCTTTAACCGTGACTGTACTGTATTGGCACTGGGCGGTGGTGTTATTGGTGATATGGCTGGTTTTGCATCGGCTTGTTTCCAGCGAGGGGTGAATTTTGTTCAGGTACCAACCACATTATTGTCTCAGGTGGACTCCAGTGTAGGTGGGAAAACGGGTATCAATCATCCGCTTGGTAAGAATATGCTGGGTGCTTTCCAGCAGCCCCAAGTTGTATTGGCCGATATGGCTCAATTGGATACTTTGCCTGACCGTGAACTATCTGCTGGTTTGGCTGAAGTGATTAAATATGCCTTGCTGGGTGATGTGGAGTTTATGGTCTGGTTGGAGCAGAACATGGATGCACTGGTAGGACGTGATGCCAACCTGTTAGCTGAGGCGGTATATCGTTCCTGTGCACATAAAGCCAGAATTGTCGCTAATGATGAAAAAGAGCAGGGCGAACGGGCATTATTAAATTTAGGGCATACCTTTGGTCATGCGATTGAATCCTATCTGGGTTATGGTGTTTGGCTGCATGGTGAGGCTGTTGCAACAGGTATGGTCATGGCGGCAGATTTGTCACATCGTTTAGGTTGGATATCTGCTGAAGATGTGCAGCGTACAAAAAAAATCATTCAACGTGCCAATTTACCGATATCATGTCCAAAAATTCCATTAGATGAGTTTCTGGCTTATATGTCACATGATAAAAAAGTCTTAAATGGTCAGTTGCGTCTGGTTTTACTTCAGGAGTTGGGGCAAGCTGTCCTCACCAGAGATTTTGATCTTGAGCTGATGAAGCAATCCATTCTTGCAAATCAATCTGCGTAATTAACCTTCAGGAAAAGCATGGCTGTGTCACGATCAATCTCGCAAAATATTCAACAGTACAGTTGGCTGGTTTTTGCGCTAGTTTGTTTAATTGCTGCATTGGTTTTTTGGGCGATTACAGATAATAAAGCCTTGGTGGAGATTGAACAGCCAGCTAAAACTGAAGCGCAGGTGCAGATTCAGCCAGAGAAAGTTGCTGCGACTGCCCATTTGGGGGCACTCTCTGAAGAAGTGAAACCCCTAGACTTAACCACACGGGTGGTAGTGTCGAATGAGCATGCGCCCGAATTTCGCGGCACAAAGTTTATCAAGGAAAATCAGCGTCAATGGACTATGGAAATTTTTCGTAGTTCAGATGAAGCGATTGTGAAAAACTTTCTGTTAAACCGTGCCGATCGGAAAAAGTTTATCTATTTCCGTTTAAGTGGTCAGGATCAGGTTGAGCAGTATGTTTTGGCCTATAGCATATTTTCGAATGCAGAAGATGCCAACCGTCAATTTACCCAGTTAAATCTGGTTTTGCCTGAATCCATTCAACCTAAAGCTCAGCAATTATCAAGCTATGCCGATTTTGTAAATGATCTGGGTTCTGATGAGCTAAAATCTGCTGCAAACCAGCTATATGCGATTCAATTAAAACCTGTGGCCCTCCCGAAAGTTGATGAAACGCTGCTGATCGGCACCAACACCTCGCAAAGAACAGCAGGGACTAGGGGTGAACGTGCATTAAGTGACCCTGTGACAACCGTGAAAACCACTGTAACGCAACGTGATGCACAGGGTAATGTCGTTAATGTGAGGCAGAGCCAGTCTTCACCTCAATCCTCTTCCAGTTCTGAAAAATTAAAAGAAAATTCAGATTCTCCAAAAAGAGAGATTAGCGATCCGTTTAATTGATTTTGCACTAATATGAAACATTAATGATTCTTTTTATGGCGTTGTGATTTTTTTTGGTGCAATTTTATTTGCTGTGGTTTGGTGTCTGGTTTTTATAATTTAAAGTTATTTAATTTTTTTAATGATTTAGTAAGTGTACATTTGTTTGGCATATTTTTTGCTTTCTTGTGGTGCTAATTTGTCTGCTCATTGCCCTTTTTTGTGCGAAAAGATTCATTAATTTAGTGAAATGGAAAGTTTTTTATACTGTGCAAGTATTTGTTTGGGTGTAATAACTGAAAACACTTTATATAGTGAAATACGCTGATTCTTAGCTAAGAAAGGCGTATATTTGCAAGTCCGCCAGTGAAAATGTTTTTGCGAAGCATTGAACTTTAAATGAGTTAATCGACAATATCGCAGAAAATGAATTGATTGTTTGTTGCTCGAAAGAGCCATGTTGAAAGAAGGGTACGCTATGCACATGCCATCGCCTAATACTGTAGCTCCCGCTCAAGGCTTATATCAGCCTGATGAGTTTAAGGATAACTGTGGTTTTGGTCTGATTGCCCATATGAAGGGTGAATCAAGCCATCATCTGGTCGAAACTGCGATTCACAGTTTAAGTTGCATGACGCACCGTGGTGGTATTGCCGCGGATGGTAAAACAGGAGATGGTTGCGGATTGTTATTGGCAATGCCAAAACAATTTTTCCGTGAAGAAGCTCAGAAGCTAGGCAGTAATCTAACTGAGATTTTTGCTGCGGGTACAGTATTTCTGAATATTGACCCTGCTTTAGCTCAAAATGCAAAGAACATTTTAAATAAAGAAATTGCAGCAGAAGGTTTAACGGTTGCGGCGTGGCGTGTTGTACCAACAAATAATGATGCTTTAGGTGAAATTGCATTACAATCACTTCCAGCATTTGAACAAATTCTTGTGAATTGCCCAATGGGTTTGACAGAAGTTGAATTTAACCGCAAGTTATTTTTAGCTCGTCGCCGTGCAGAACAACAATTACAAAACGATCCATTATTCTATGTAACAACACTTGCAACAACTGTCATCAGCTATAAAGGTTTGATGATGCCAGCAGCAATTGCTGACTTCTACACTGATTTGGCAGATGAGCGTCTAAAATCACATATCGTTGTATTCCATCAACGCTTCTCAACCAACACATTGCCGCGTTGGCCATTGGCTCAGCCTTTCCGTTATCTTGCACATAATGGTGAAATTAACACTATTACTGCAAACCGTAACTGGGCTTTGGCGCGTACTCCGAAATTTGAAAACCCATTACTTCCAGGCTTAACTGAACTAAATCCAATTGTTAACCGTACTGGCTCGGATTCATCAAGCTTAGATAATATGCTTGAAATCTTAGTTGGTGGTGGTATGGATTTATTCCGTGCACTTCGTATGTTGGTTCCACCAGCATGGCAAAATGTTGAAACTTTAGATGCTGATCTACGTGCATTCTATGAATTTAACTCTAAGCATATGGAAGCTTGGGATGGTCCAGCAGGTCTAGTAATTCAGGATGGTCGTCATGCGATCTGTATGCTGGATCGTAATGGTTTACGTCCAGCGCGTTGGGTGATCACTAAAAATGATTACATCACACTTGCATCTGAGATCGGTGTATGGGGTTATGAACCAGAAGATGTTGTGTCTAAAGGCCGTGTAGGTCCTGGTCAAATTCTTGTAGTCGATACCTTAACTGGTAAAGTGCTTGATACGAAAGATGTCAGCAATCACCTGAAAAACATGCGCCCGTATCGTGAATGGCTGCGTGATCATGCGATTCGCTTACAGGCCAATCCACAGCTTGAAGAGCAATTGGTGGATCAGGGCCTAACAGGTGATAAGTTAAAAGCAGCGCAAAAAATGTTCATGGTGACATTTGAAGAGCGCGATCAATTGTTACGTCCTATCGCAGAAAGTGGTCAAGAAGCTGTTGGTTCGATGGGTGATGATACGCCAATGGCAGTATTGTCTCGTCAGGTACGCCATGTGTCTGATTATTTCCGTCAACAGTTTGCTCAAGTAACCAACCCACCAATCGATCCCTTGCGTGAATCGATTGTGATGTCATTGGAAACTTGCTTAGGTCGTGAGCAAAACGTATTTGAACAAGGTCCAGAGCACGCTGACCGCATCATTATCTCAAGCCCTGTATTGTCAAACTCAAAAATGCGGCAGCTTCGTGATGTGGAAAAAGAGCGCGAAGGTTATGGCGTTGTTGATATCGATTTGAACTATGCTGAAGCTGAAGGCTTACAAGCAGCAATTGCGCATATTTGTGAAGAAGCTGCTCAAGCCGTTCGTGATGGGAAAACACTGATCGTATTAACAGATAAGAACCTCCGTGAAGGCTTCTTACCTGCGAATTCAGCATTGGCAACAGGTGCCGTACATCATCACTTAATTAAAACTGGTTTGCGTACAGATGCAAACATTTTAGTTGAGACAGGTTTCGCACGTGATCCACATCAATTTGCAGTATTGCTCGGCTTTGGTGCTACAGCGGTTTACCCTTACTTGGCTTATGATGTAATTAATGACCTAGTTGCTAAAGGCGAGTTATTGGGTGATCCAATCCACGCACAAGCAAACTTCCGTAAAGGTATTGAGAAAGGCTTGTTGAAAGTTCTTTCTAAAATGGGTATTTCGACAGTTGCTTCTTATCGCGGTGGTCAATTATTCGAAGCGGTAGGTTTATCTTCTGAAGTCGTGGATAAGTGTTTCCTTGGTGTACCAAGCCGTATTCAAGGTGCAACATTTGCAGATTTAGAAAACGATCAGAAAAAATTGGCAACAACTGCTTGGCAGAACCGTAAGCCGATTGATCAAGGTGGTTTACTTAAATTTGTATTTGGTAAAGAGTACCATGCTTTCAACCCTGACGTGATTAACTCACTTCACAAGGCTGTCCGCTCAGGTCAATACCAAGACTTTAAAGAATATGCAGAGTTGGTGAATAACCGTCCTGTGGCTACGATTCGTGACTTATTCAAATTAAAAACGACAAATCCAATTGCGCTTGATCAAGTTGAAAGCATTGAAGATATCCTTCCGCGTTTCGACTCTGCTGGTATGTCTTTGGGTGCATTATCTCCAGAAGCACACGAAGCAATTGCAATTGCAATGAATACAATTGGTGGTCGTTCGAACTCTGGTGAGGGCGGTGAAGACCCAGCGCGTTACGGCACGATTCGTAACTCGAAAATCAAACAGATTGCATCAGGTCGTTTTGGTGTAACACCAGCGTACTTAACTTCTGCTGAAGTTTTGCAGATTAAAGTGGCACAAGGTGCAAAACCAGGTGAGGGTGGTCAGTTACCAGGTGGTAAAGTGAATGGCTTAATTGCACGTTTACGTTACTCGGTGCCAGGTGTGACTTTGATTTCACCACCGCCACACCACGATATTTACTCAATTGAAGATTTGTCTCAGTTGATCTTTGACTTGAAGCAAGTAAACCCTCAAGCAATGGTATCGGTAAAACTGGTATCTGAGCCAGGTGTTGGAACGATTGCTGCAGGTGTTGCAAAAGCTTATGCTGACTTCATTACCATTTCAGGTTATGACGGTGGTACAGCGGCATCTCCACTTTCATCAATTCACCATGCAGGTTCGCCTTGGGAATTAGGTTTAAGTGAAGCGCATCAAGCAC
>CAZKJI010000026.1:0-20823 GCA_964553005.1 uncultured Acinetobacter sp.
TGCTATTTTCTGGGCTATAGTGCATTATTTTTTTACTTTTATGCGTAAGTCCTAAACTGATGCAATTCCACCACTACCACCACCAATCGCAATATAATCATAATGTTTTGTCATCATCGCCTCATGCTGTCATTACACAATTATTTTTAAGTACTCTTTATAGATATACAGCAACATGATGCAAAAACTTTTGTTTTTTAAATTTTTAATACAAGAAAAAAGCACTGACCATGAATGATCAATGCTTCTGCTTTGGGAAAGCTTTTGGATTATTCAGTTGTTACAGCTTCAACTGGTGCTTGTTGTAAAGATTGATCCACTACACCAAATTTCTTAAATAGTTTTACACGACGTTTTGGATAGATATTGGCTTTATTCAAATCACCTTTGTAGTGATCAAATACACGCTTATCCATCATTTTTGACCATAGTGGTGGAATTAATGCTGGTAATAACATTGTTGCATAACCACTAGGTAATTCTGGTGCTTCATCAAAATGGCGCAGTGCTTGGAATGGACGTGTCGGATAAGCATGATGATCTGAATGACGCTGTAATTGATACAAGAATAAGTTGGTCACAATATTGTTATTGTTCCAGCTATGCTCTGGCATCGTACGTTCATATTTACCACTCTTATCTTTTTGACGTTTTAAACCATAATGTTCAATATAATTAATGATTTCAAACAAGCTAATACCGTAAAAAGCTTGAGTCGCTAAGTAAGGAATTACACCTTTACCGAACAGACCAATCATTGAACCATGAAAAGCAGCACTCATTCCCCAGCCTTGCAATAATTCATTTTCAGTTGACCAGAATTTTTTACCTTTACGTTTTAAACGATTAGTTTCAATTTCAATAGCAGATTTGAAAGAACCAATGACTGTACGTGGCCAAAACTCATAGAATGTTTCACCCATTTGTGAAGATGCTGGATCTTCAGGTGTCGCAGCGCGTTTATGGTGTCCATACGGATGTTCTACACGGAAGTGATTATATCCTGTTGGTACAAGAGCAAGATGAGAAAGAATATGATCTATACGATCATGTTTATGGCTAAGCTCATGTGCAGTATTGATTGCGATACCATTGATCGCACCCATTGAAATACCCAATAGGATTTTATCGATAAATGAAGTTTCTTTACGGCTAGATAAATAACACGCATAAAAATTAGCTGCATGTTGTAATGGAAGAAAACTTTTCACTAAGCGTGAATAATACGGATCTTTTTCAAGTAGTTTAATATCTTCATCAGTTGGGTTATTTGCGTCTTTTCCAATCAATGCGTCAATTGCTGGAATAACGATGTGCAAAACAATTGGCCCGCCTAATGCAAAGATTTTTTTCAGTGGACGAGGTGCAAATTGATAACCTGCTAAAATGCCAATTCCAATTGCAGGTAAAGCTGGGCTAATTGCCCATAAATAACGTTTACGATCCAATTCAGTTTTCGATTTTGAAATGCTTACTGGCGTAAGTTCTTGCTCAACATTTACTGGTGCATTCATCATCTTATCCATGTCTTTGTATATATGTATATTTTGATGAATTATGAATTTCATGACAGTTGCAAGCGTCCAAAAAACCTATGTCAAAGTCTTTGGCATCATCACCCCTGTTTTTGTCCTATAAACACATATTGAGTTATTGGGATAGCTCTCTATAATTTACAATCAATACATAATTTAAAAATCATATGGATGCTTTAAGTAAAATATTTGCTGATATACATTTAAATCACACCGAATATATCTACTTGAAAACTCAGGGAGAATGGAGTTTTATCTGTCAGGATCAAACCGCCCTGATTGTTTATATTGTTTTAGTTGGTTCAGTTTTCATTCAAATTGATTCACAAAATAGTTTAACTGCTCATGCTGGTGAAATTGTCCTAATTCCTTCTGGAACAGCACATACGGGTGCCGATAACTCCATCACAAAGCTTGTGAATGCAGTCGATATTTCAAAATTGTTTGATGGACATAAGAATGATGCTGTTGAATTTGGCACTGAATCAGCAGAAAAAAACCTGATTTTAGCGGTACGCTGCCAAATTGACACCATCATGGCACGTCCATTTATTCAAGCGTTACCTTCAATCATTCATATTCAACACGGAGAAAATACAGCACCTGAATGGTTACAAATTGGTTTGCACTTTTTAGCATTAGAGACACAAAATATTCAGGCTGGCAGAGATATTATTATTGATCATCTTGTAAATATTTTATTGATCAAATGTATAAGAGATCATATTCAACAAATCTCAAATCAACATGGATGGCTAAGCGCTTTAAATCATCCTGAGCTCAGCAATAGCCTTGCTGCAATTCATAACCATCCTGAAGATGCATGGACAGTTGAAACCCTTGCAGAACAATGCTGCATGTCGCGTTCAAAATTTGCAAGTTTATTTCATGAGGTGATCGGAGAATCTCCCTTGGCTTATCTACAACAACATCGTATGCGCTTAGCGAGCCAATATTTACGTAAAAGCAATTATTCTATTCAGCAAATTGCCAACAAAGTCGGGTATTCTTCAGAAACCGCTTTTAGCCAGGCGTTTAAACGCACCTTTGAACTGTCTCCCAAACAATACCGACAACAGTTTGTTGAGGAAGAAAATTAAGCCAATAAAAAAGACACCGAAGTGTCTTTTTGATATTGAAATTAAACTTAACGTACAATCCCACGTGTCGATTTCTCTAAAGAATCAATCAACAGTTGGGCTTCTGGCACATTATCTAAAATTTCATTACGAATCTGTGCAATAGCCTGTTCAGTGGTCAAACCTGATTTATAAATCAGTTTATAGGCTGTTCTTAAGCCCTGAATCGTATCCCGTGACCAGCCCTTACGTCGCATTCCTTCAATATTCAGACCATGTGCATGTGCTGGATTACCAGAAGCCAGTACATAGGCTGGTACATCTTTAAGGATAAGCGCAGCACCACCAATCATGCTATATGAATCAATACGGCAAAATTGATGCACACCTGCATTTCCGCCAACAATGACATGATTACCGACATTCACATGCCCTGCAATACCGACATTATTGGCAAAAATATTATGGTCACCAATCATACAGTCATGGGCGATGTGAGTATTCACCATCAACAGGTTATGACTCCCAATTTTGGTCAAGCTCTGATCCTGTACCGTACCCCGATGCAAGGTACAATGTTCACGAATAGAGTTGTGATCGCCAATTTCCAGCCAGGTTTCCTCACCCTTGTATTTTAAATCCTGACAAATTTCCCCAATGCTGGAAAACTGGAAAATATCGTTGTTTTTACCAATTCGTGTAAAACCACCAATCACCACATGCGAATGTAACTTTGTACCAGCATCAATACTGACATTTGGCCCAATCACACAATATGGGCCAATCTGTACGTCAGAGGCAATTTTTGCAGACGCGTCAATTATTGCTGTAGGATGTATTAAATTTTGACTAGTCATGTCTGCTCAATTTTTTGGTGGGAAATCATGATCTCGGCTGTTGCAGCAACAATACCGTCAACACTGGCAGTACAATTGTACTTGTAAATGCCACGTTTTTGCATCACAAGTTCAGATTTTAAGATAAGCTGGTCACCTGCAACAACCTGTTTCTTAAATCTTACTTTTTCTGCACCAGCAAAAAGAAACAAGGAACCCTCACTCGGCTTCTGATTGGTCAAAACAAAGCCCAATATACCTGAAACCTGGGCAAGCGCTTCAATGATGAGTACACCAGGCATAATTGGGTAGGTTGGGAAATGCCCCTGCAAGAACTCTTCATTGATAGATACGTTTTTATAACCAACAATACTGTTCTCAGTGACTCCCGTAACTCGATCGACTAACAGGAAAGGATAACGATGCGGTAAATATTCACGAATGGTAAGAATATCCATAGGTAATTCAGGCATTGTGAAAGCTGGAAATGTTGACTGGGTCATAATAAATTATTTACGTAGCTTAAGGGTTAATTCAAGGGACTCTAATTGAGCCTGAATATGATCAAGCCTTTTGGTGATCTGGGTCAATGGCACATCTGCTAATTGTCTAAGGCGCACAACGGTTCTTTTCCAGTGGCTATTTTCAAACAGTCCAATTCCAGAAGAAAAGGTTCCCGACTCAGAAATACTTTTTGTGACCATTGACATTCCAGTAAGCGTCACATTATCCGCAATATTTAAATGCCCTGCAACTGCACTGCCACCCCCTATGATACAGTTTTTGCCAATTCTGACACTTCCAGCAATTGCCGTATTTGCAGCGATGGCTGTATGTTGATCAATTTGAACATTGTGAGCAATTTGCACAAGGTTATCAATAATGACGCCATCTGCTAAAATTGTGTCATCTAATGCGCCACGATCAATACTACAATTTGAACCAATACGGACATCATTACCGATTCTTACCGAACCGAGTTGAGCAATACGGTGCCATTTTCCTTGATAAGGTGCAAAACCAAAACCTTCTGATCCAATCACCGTATTCGCATGGATACGGATACGATCCTTAAGCTTGGCAGCTCCTGTAATGGTGACATGAGCATCAATAAAACAGTCCTTGCCAATTTCAACCTGATCATCAATAAAGGCATGTGCTTGGATAATTGTATTATGTCCAATAACACAATGCTCACCAATGACAGCATAGTGTCCTATATAAGCATTATCAGCCACAATCGCAGAAGGATGAATTTGAGCAGTACTTTCGATACCTCTTTGAGAAACTTTCTTCTCAAATAAATGTGTAAGAGTTGCAAAAGCGAGATAAGGATTATCAACGACAATAAAGTTATTCTTTGAGGAAAGTTGTTGCTTGAGCGCTGGGGTGACAATATAGGCACCTGCCTGACTTGCTTCTGCCTGCGACAAGTATTTATCGCCATTCACAAAACAGATATGCTGATTTTGTGCCTGTTCTAAACTCGCTAAATTAAAAACCTGAAAATTTTTTTCACCGAAATACTCACCTTTGACAAGGTGAGCAATTTCTTCTAAACGATAACTACGTCTATTCATTGATTATTTCATTGCATTAACCTTTTGAATCATTTTATCAGTTAAATCGTACTGAGCGTCAGAGGCAATGGTAGAATTTTTATTTAAAATAAAATCCAGATTATTTTCTTTTCTTAATTGTTCAGCGGCCTGCTTCACACGATTCTCAAAATTTGTATTCATCGTTTGCAAAGTCGTCTGTACTTTGGTCTGTAGACCTTGTTGAGTCGTATTAAACTCATTGACTTTTGCCTGATACTGGCCGCTTAATTTCTGTAAATCAGCCTGATTGGCTGATTGAGCTTTTTGCTGCAAACTTTCAATCTCTTTACCCAACTGTTCCAGCTTTGCTGAAGTGGGTTTAACTGATTGACCCAAACTGTCATTTTGCTGTTTTAAATAGGTACTACTTTCAACTACTTTAGCCAAATCTACGACACCAATACCGCCCGCATTTGCGACTGATGAAACCGTTAATCCTAAACCTAACATAAGCATTGTTAATGTTTTCATTATTACATCCCTTATCTATTTTGCAGAGTTCAAACTGAGGTCGTACTTAGAATGTACGACCAATTTCAAATTGGATTGATTTGGTATCATCGCCTTTCTTGTCATTCAATGGGAATGCATAACTCAACGATAATGGGCCAATCATGGTAATCCATGTAAAGCCAACACCCACACTGTAGCGCATGTTGTCAAAATTAAAATTGTAGTTGTCCTTACAGTACTGCTTGATATCAACATTGCTACTGTTCACCAAAATGCTACCACTTGGTACATTACACTTGGTGTCAAATACCTGCGCACCCTCGGCAAACAATACTGGTCGAACCTGACGTGCCCAGTCACCTTTAAATGGTAATGGCAACGCCAACTCTGTACCAAACTGAACCAGTGCGTTACCACCCACTTCTTCAGGATCTGGATCGCTTTGGCCAGTTTCCTGGAAAATTACACTTGGATATTTCGGTCCCAGTGAGCTGTTATCATAACCACGAACCGATCCATAACCACCTGCATAGAAGTTCTTATAGAATGGCAAGTCATTACCATAGCCCAGCTTGCCATAACCGCGCAGTACAAATCCGCCCCATAATGGCATGAATGCCTGAGCATCATAAGTAAGTTTTTGGTAATCAACATCACTGCCTGGAATACCAACTTCAAGACCCACACGATGTGACATACCTGAGGTTGGGAAAATTGGTCTGTTCAAGGTATTGTATGACCAGCCCAAATTTAAGGTATAGGTCAGGAACTCACCTTCAAAGGCATTATCGTAGGTAATTTCCCCGCCTGGATTACACTCACCTGTATATTTTCCATCAGCGTCTTTCGCCCATTGGTCCTCTGGACAATACGTCGCACTGCCTGTCGCCTTACCGCCATTTGCTAAAAGATAATCACGAATATAGGTTGAAACGCTTGGGCCTGTTCTTACCTTGGTCTGGTCAATACCAATAGACGCACTTAAGCTTTGGTTTTCATCAATCGGGTAACCGAAACTCAAACTTCCACCAACACTGTCAGTGACATAGTTATTGACGTTATAGTCCTTGTTTAACTTGGTTTTACGATAATAAACGTTGTAACCACGACTCACGCCATCAATAGTAAAATATGGGTCCGTCACACTTAAGTTATAATAGTCTTGTGTTTCTGAACGAGATAAATCAATCGCAACACGATTACCTGTTCCCATGAAGTTGGTTTGACTGAGACCCGCCTGGAATGTCACACCACCATTTTGAGAATAGCCAATCGCAAGTGTGGTTGTGCCAGAATGTTGCTCTTCAACATTGACATTCAAGTCAACCTGATCAGGAGAGTTTGGTACACGAACAGGCTTGACATCCACTGTTTTAAAGAAGCCCGTACGCTCCAGACGCACTTTGGACAAGTCAATTTTTTCATTACTTGCCAATGCACCTTCCATTTGACGCATTTCACGGCGCAACACTTCGTCAGCCGTTTTACTATTGCCTGTAAAGTTGATACGGCGAACAGTAACCTGCTGTCCTGGATTGATATAGTAATTGAGGTTGACAATACCTGTCTGATTGTTAATCTCAGGTACAACATTTACTTCAGCATAGTAATAACCTGCATTACCATACTTACGGAGCAACAATTGCTTAACCGCATTTACTTTTTCTTGTGAATAGGTTTCGCCATCTTTATATAGCTTGAGCATCTGCAATTCTTCTGGTTTATACAGTGCATCACCCAGGAATTTGGTTTCACCGAACTTAAACTGGCTACCTTCGTCAACCGCAACCTCAATGAAGATATGCTTTTTATCCTCACTGATATTGAGTTGAGAGTTAATAATATTAAAGTTGATATAGCCCTTGTTTAGGTAGAGGGCACGTAAGGCCTCAAGACTTGCCGCCATTTTCTCACGCGCATAGCGGTCATTACGGGTTACAACAGAGGCCCAGCCACTTTCCTTAACGGCAAATACCTGCTTGATATCACTGTCACTAAAAACAGTATTACCAATAATATTAATGTCAAAAACTTTTGCCGCCGTACCTTCATTAAAGTTTAGCTTCAACTCAATGCGGTTGTTTGGACGAGCTACCGTTTCCACAGTCACATCAGCATCATAACGGCCTTGCTGGGTGTATTGCTGTTCCAGCTCTGTTTCAATGGTTTGCAGGGCTGACTTTTTAAAGACCTCACCCTCAGCAATCCCCATCTTCTTCAAGCCTTGTTCCAAAGCTTCTTTCGGAATAAGCTTATTGCCCTTGAACTCCAGCTTGGAAATCACTGGACGTTCAACAACCTTAAACACCAGAACATCTTTTTCCTGATAGGCCTTGATATCATCAAACAAGCCTGAAGCATATAGGGTACGGATTGCCTCAGCGATCATTGGATCACTTACTCTATCGCCACTATTTATTGGTAACATCGAATAAATACTTGCAGGGGTTAAACGCACTAAGCCATCAATTCGTATATCTCGTGCAAGAAACTCATCTGCTGCGTATGCTTGTTGTACCACTGCCATCGCACTAACCAGTGCCAAAGGCATTAATAAATGTGTGTGACGCATGCCCATATATTTTCCAGTAAGTTAAATTCCATTTGCGTTTTTATAAACGCATGAAGTCGTTAAATAAAGCCAAAAGCATCATGCTACCGAGCAGTACCATACCAACTTTTAGACCAAATATCTGTATTTGTTCAGAAACAGGTTTACCACGAATGGCTTCAATAAAGTAATACACCAAATGCCCACCATCCAGCATTGGAATTGGAAGCAAATTGAGAATACCCAAACTGACACTCATCAAGGCCATAAATGAAATAAAGGTCTGCCATCCCATTTCAGCGCTTTGTCCAGCTACTTTGGCAATGGTAATTGGCCCTGACAAATTATCCAGTCCAATCAAGCCACGCACCATCTTAATGATTGAGTTAAAGATCATGCCTGAAAGCTGTGTGGTTTTATCTACCGCAACACCCAACGCTTCGATCGGTGAATACTGAATGGTTTGCTTGTATTCAGCAGGAATGCTGATCTTGCCAGCATCACTTTTCACACCCAGCACACCTGTGGTATTGCCCATATTGTCACGCTGACCTTGTGGCATCACCTGTAAATGCACCAGTTGCCCCTGACGCATCACATCAATGTTTAAAAGTTTTTCAGGTGAATTCTGAACCACATCAACCACATCAAACCAGTCTTTCATGGCAACATTGTCAATTGCCACGATACGGTCACCCACTTTCATTCCCTGACGTGAAGCAGCACCATCTGCACTCAACTCTTTCACGGTAGCAGGAATCACTGGACGATAAGGCAAGAAGCCTAATACATCCAAAGGTGACTGGCTTTGATCTTTAAGGAAATCCTTGATTGGTAAATTAAACTGTTTTTCAGTACCTGCACGCTCAACATTAATGGAAACCTGCCCTGTCTCTCCCACGCGATTGACCAGTGTATAATTCAGCTTTTCCCATGTTGGCGTTGCATGGCCATCAACTGCCACAATCTTGTCACCCACTTGCAAATCAACCTGTGCTGCGGGAGTGTTAGGAATGATTTTGCCAATACGGGTATTCAGTTGTTCCTGGGCTGGTAAAAATAAAATCCAGAACAATAACACAGCAAAAACAAGATTGATCAATGGACCCGCCGCAACAATCGCAATTCGTTTCCACGGAGACTGACGGTTAAAGGCGTAAGGCAAGTCCTTTTCAGCAACATTGCCCTCACGCTCATCCAGCATTTTGACATAACCCCCTAAAGGCAATGCCGAAAGCTGATATTGGATTCCAGATTTTTCCGACTGCCATTTCAGCAAGGTTGGGCCAAAGCCAATCGAATACACCAGAACCTTGACACCAAGTTTACGCGCCACCCAATAATGGCCAAACTCATGAATTGCAATCAGTGGACCAAGTAATAAAATCGCTGCAACAATCATAAATAGTGCATTCATACGATTTAGCCTCCCATATCCACAATATACTTCTCTGCAACCTGTCTAGCGATCATATCAGTCTGTAAAATGATGTCTATGTCTTCTGCTTTGGCATTTTGTACAGCTTGCAAGGTGTTCTCGACAATTTGAGCAATCTCAGTAAAGCGAATTTTTTGCTTTAAGAATGCTGCCACTGCAATCTCATTCGCAGCATTTAATATCGTGGGTGCAAGACCACCTGCCCGCATCGCCTGACGCGCCAGCTCCAGAGCTGGAAACTTGACAGTATCAGGTGACTGAAAATTAAGTTGAGCCGTCTCAAATAAATTGAGTGCAGGAACATCGGTTAGTAACCGTTTCGGCCAGGCTAATGCATGCGCGATTGGCGTACACATATCTGGGTTACCCATTTGTGCCAAAGTTGATCCATCCACATATTGCACCATGGAATGAATAATACTTTGTGGGTGAACCACGACTGTAACAAAATGTTCTGATATTGAAAACAAATGACACGCTTCAATCAATTCCAGCCCTTTATTCATTAAAGTTGCAGAATCGACCGAGATTTTTTGTCCCATAGACCAGTTTGGATGTTTACATGCCTGTTGTGGCGTTACGTCATGCAATTGTTCTAATGAATGATTGAGAAAAGGCCCACCCGATGCAGTCAATAAAATACGGGAAACACCCAACTGTGGCTGACCTGTCCTCTCAGCATTTAGATAATCATGCGGCAAGGACTGGAAAATCGCATTATGTTCAGAATCAACGGGCAGTAACAGTGCATTATGCTCACGGGCAGCCTGCATCATGATGTCGCCAGACATAACCAAAGCTTCTTTATTGGCAAGCAAGACACGCTTACCTGCCTTGACTGCAGCAAGGGTTGGTAACAAACCTGCTGCACCAACAATCGCAGCCATGACGATATCAACATCAGCGTGTTCAGCAATGCTGATCAAGCCTGCTTCATCAGTCAGAATTTCAATATGTTTTAAGTTTTCTTGATTTAGACGTTGTTGTAACTCGAATGCTTTTTCATTCGGCACCACAACAATTTTTGGATGATATTTTTTACAAATTTCCAAAAGCTCATCCAAACGACTATATGCAGAAACTGCAAATACAGTGTAATCGTCTGGATGCTGTTCCAATACTTTTAAAGTACTTTTTCCAATTGAACCCGTCACACCCAATATGCAAACAGCTTGAGTCATTTAAAGATCTACACCAATGAGTTTTAGAATATACATGCCCGTAGCAAAAATAGGTGCTGCCGCGAGTAATGAATCAATACGATCCAGCACGCCACCATGACCTGGTAATACACGGCCAGAATCCTTGATTCCTGCACGGCGCTTGATCATTGACTCAAACAGGTCACCCAGTACAGATGCAAATACGGTAATGATCGAAAGAATCAGGAATAAAATAAGCTGTAATGCGGTTAGATTTAAATAGGAATATTGTACAACCAGCATAATAATCACTGTTGTGGCGATACCACCGTACAACCCCTCAACAGATTTATTTGGGCTGACTTTCGGAGCAAGCTTCTTTTTACCAAACTTACGCCCAACAAAATAGGCACCACTGTCAGCACCCCAAACTAGTAGGAATAAATACATCAGCCACCACGGTGAACTATGCCATACGGCATAAATTGCAGTAACGGCGGCTGAAATTAAAATAAATCCAATCAAGTGAAGTGAAACGTTGTACCAACTGTCTGAGTCAGGGAAGTTTTTCACCCAGTAAATGCTCACCAGCCAGGTAAGAATGGATGCAGCCCAAAGCAGCAAGGCAACATCATTAAAAAACAATGCCAGTGTGGATACCAGTGCCACACAACCACCATATATCCATGCTTTAGGTTTTGAGACAGTTGTTGATCCCTGTGGCATCAGTTTAAACCACTCGTAGCCTGCAACCCCTGCCGCTAAAATCATAAGCATGAACATTGGATAATGTGATTGCGTTGCAAACATGCAACTTAAAACAACTGCAACTAATACCAATGCGGTAATGATCCGCTCTAACATTATTAATTCTCTATTTTCGCTTGTTGAATCTGTTCGGATGTCTTGCCAAAACGCCGCTCACGCCCTGAGAAAACACGAAATGCATAATCCAACTCTTGAATGGTAAATTCTGGCCACAATGTATCGGTAAAATACAATTCAGCATAGGCCGCCTGCCATAGCAGGAAGTTAGACAAACGATAGTCTCCCCCTGTACGGATCAACAAATCAACAGCAGGTAGATCATTTAGACTGACATATTTATCAAATAAATCAACATTTATATGATTTGTTTGAACTTTCCCAGCAAGAACATCTTGAGCAATACATTTTGCTGCATGGGCCATGTCCCACATACCACCATAGCTAATCGCAATAGTTAAGGTCATGGAATCAAAGGCGGCTGTTTTTTGTTCTGCATATTCCATCAAATCACTTAAATGATCTGAGAGACGTGATCGGTCACCAATAAAGCGTAGAGCAATATTAAACTTTTCCATACGTGGCAATTGCTCATGGATGGTTTCTTCCAACAATTTCATGAGTAAATCGACTTCGTACTGCGGACGATTCCAGTTTTCACTTGAGAACGCAAAAACAGTTAAGGCTTTTACACCCACGTGTTTACAGTGCTCAACAATGGGGTCAAGGGTATTTTTACCCTCACGGTGTCCATCGCCTTTTTGCATCTGATTTTTTTGGGCAAAACGATTGTTGCCATCCATGATGATGGCAACATGTTGGGGAAGAAGTTGTTCTTCTTGTGAGGTCATATAATCAGACCTTCATCAATTCTGCTTCTTTGACTGCAAGACGTTTGTCTACTTCCGCAACAAACTTATCTGTGATTTTCTGGATATCATCACCTGCACGGCGCTCATCATCTTCAGAAATTTCTTTTTCCTTCAACAAGGCCTTGATGTCACCCAACACATCACGGCGGATATTACGGATGGCAACCTTGGCATTCTCCGCTTCTGAACGCGCAACTTTCTGCATGTCACGGCGCGTTTCTTCAGTTAAGGCAGCCAATGGCACACGAATCGAGTCGGTTGTAATCGGGTTTAAACCCAAATCACTTTCACGAATGGCCTTATCAATCGCAGACACCATGTTACGTTCAAATGGCTGAACGATTAAGGTACGTGAATCTTCAACACCCACGTTCGCCACCTGATTCAGTGGAACATCCGAACCATAGTAAGGAACCATCACGCCATTTAAGATAGATGGGTGAGCACGTCCAGTACGAACTTTTGCAAAACCCTGCTCCAAAGATTCAAGGGTTTTCTGCATGCGCTGTTCGCTGTCTTTTTTGAGATCGTTAATCATATGATCTTCCTTACTTATTCCTGAGGTATTACAAAATATTAAACATTAGTATAGAGTGCTTTCTAAGGCACGTACATTAATTCGTAACGTGAGTGCCCTCTTTTTCACCCATGACCACAGAAAGTAAAGCACCCGATTTATTCATATCGAATACTTGTAATGGGACATTATGATCACGGCATAAGCAAATTGCTGTAAGATCCATTACACCTAGCTTTTCATCCAAGACCTGATCGAAAGTTAAATTGTCATATTTAACCGCATCTTCATATTTACTTGGGTCTTTGTTATAAACGCCATCAACCTTGGTTGCTTTCAGGATCAAGTTTGCTTCAATTTCAATACCACGTAAGCAAGCAGCTGTATCTGTGGTAAAGAATGGATTACCTGTACCCGCAACAAATACACAAACTTCACCCTGGCTTAGGTGGCGAATTGCATCACGACTTGAGTAGGATTCAACAACCGTGCCAATTGGAAGTGCAGACATTAAACGTGTTTTAATATTACGGCGCACTAATGCATCACGCATTGCCAAACCATTCATTACAGTTGCCAACATGCCCATTTGGTCACCTGTTACGCGACCTACAAGCCCATCTTTTTGCAACTGACTACCACGGTATAAGTTACCACCACCCACAACAATACCAACCTGCACACCCAAACCAACCAAGTGAGCAATCGAAAGCGACATTTGATCAAGGACTTGGGCATCAATACCCATATCTTTATTGCCTGCTAAAGCTTCACCAGAAAGCTTTAGCAAGATTCGTGCATAACGTGGATTTTTAGAAGCTGACATACCTTTACTCCAAACCGACCAATCTCAAAATTTCTTCAATTTAATTCAATATCAAGCAGATTTAATCTGAATCAACTTAGCAAATAAATCATATTCATCTGCATCCGTGATTTCGACTTCGAGCAAATCACCCGCTTTAATCACACTCTTATCAATATCTTCAACAAATACGTTGCCATCGATTTCAGGTGCATCTGCATATGAACGGGCAACAGCAACTGGGAACTCTTCTTCAAGACTATCAACAAGTACTGTCATGGTCTGACCAATACGCTTTTGTAGTTTTGCTGCTGAAATGGCTTGTTGCACTTCCATGAAGCGTTCATAACGCTCTTGTTTGATCTCTTCTGGCACATGATCAGGAAGATCATTTGCGGTTGCACCCTCTACAGGTGAATAGGTAAAGCAGCCCACGCGATCTAATTGAGCTTCTTTTAACCATTCTAATAGAATTTGGAAATCTTCTTCAGTTTCACCAGGGAAACCCACAACAAAAGTTGAGCGAATCACCAATTCAGGGCATTTTTCACGCCACAATTTCAGCCGCTCTAATGTATTTTCGCTATGGGCTGGTCGCTTCATCAATTTTAAAATGCGCGGACTGGCATGCTGAAAAGGAATATCTAAATATGGCAGGATTTTCCCTTGTGCCATTAGGTCAATAACTGCATCGACATGTGGGTACGGATAAACATAATGTAAACGCACCCAAATACCAAGCTGACCAAGTGCTTCACACATATCATAGAACTTAGTTTTTACAGGTTGACCATTCCAAAAGTCCAACTTGTATTTGGTATCGACACCATAAGCAGAAGTATCTTGAGAAATAACCAATACTTCTTTTACACCAGCACGTTTTAATGCTGCTGCTTCATCTAACACACTACCCACAGGACGAGAAACTAAATCACCACGCATACTTGGGATAATGCAGAAAGTACAACGATGGTTACAGCCTTCTGATATTTTTAAATAAGCATAATGTTTTGGTGTTAGACGCACACCTTGTTCTGGGACTAAATCAATAAATGGGTTATGTTTTGGAGGAGCTGGTACATATTCATGTACAGCTTCCATTACATCTTGATAAGCCGCCGCGCCTGTCACTTTCAGTACATTGGGGTGCATTTGGCGGATTTTATCTTCGTCTTTACCCAAACAGCCCGTGACAATCACACGGCCGTTTTCGCTCATGGCCTCACCAATCGCATCGAGCGACTCTTGTACCGCAGACTCAATAAAACCACAGGTATTCACAACAACAAGGTCCGCACCGTCATAATCTGATGCCACTTGATAACCTTCAGTTTTTAACTGGGTTAAAATTCGTTCAGAATCTACCAATGCCTTAGGACAACCTAAAGATACAAAACCGACTTTGGGGGTCTTCATGAATCTGCGCTCCACTTGAATCGGCGTATTGTATGACTTTTCGCGCGATAAAAACAGGTGGGGATTGCACAGTTTAATCAATGCACCAAAATACAACCAATATTTTAAATAAAATCCTACACTGCACCAATTTAGAACATTATAGAATCCAGATAAAACTGCATCTGTGTGAAAAATACAGCATAAACAGCAGATCTTTTAACTAAGTTGTTGAAATTTAGCCCATCAAAAGTTGGCTTATATTTTGCATTACATAAACCTTAGACATGAATGGCTATTCATTTATACATATATTTATTGCGCCATTTTAATACAGGACGATTCACAAATGGATCAACATAACACTATCGACTATCGACTGCTCGTAGATAATCTGACCACTGCCATATTATTGGTCGATAGTAGGCTTAATATTTTTTATTTAAATTCGGCTTGTGAAGCATTATTTGATGTCAGCCTGTTACGCGCATCAGGTCAACCTGTATTAAATTTACTGCATGCCCATGATGATACCTTTAATACCCACGAGGCTTTATTACATACACTAGAAAGTGGACAGCATTACACACGCCGTGAAGCGGTGATTAATGTGAATTTCAAACCAATCCATGTGGATTATACGGTCTCACAACTAAATGCAGGTAAAAGTTATCACCCACTTTTATTAATCGAACTCAATCCAATTGATCGAATGTTGAAAATTTCTAAAGAAGAAAATTTAGTACAACAACATCAAGTCGCACGCCAACTAGTTCGCGGCGTGGCACATGAAATTAAAAATCCTTTAGCGGGCATTCGTGGTGCAACACAATTACTTGCTCGTAGCTTAAATGATGAAAGCTATCGTGAGTTTACCGACATTATTATTAGTGAAGTCGATCGCTTAACCAATCTCGCAGATACCATGCTTGGTTCACGTCAATTACCAAGCTATGAGCTAGTTAATGTGCATGAACCTTTAGAGCGCGTTCGTTCACTTATTGTCAATCAAACGAAGAAAAAAATTAGAATTACCCGTGACTACGATCTGTCTTTACCTGATGTGATGGCTGACCGTGATCAACTGATTCAAGTCATGCTCAATATCAGCGTAAATGCTGTGCAAGCAATGACTGAAAATAAAGATTTTTTTGTCGATTCAGAACCAGAGCTAATTTTAAGAACGCGCATTCAACGCTTAGTCACAATTAACGGTGTTCTGAATCGCTCATCGATAAGAATTGATATTGAAGACAATGGACCAGGTGTTCCAGAAAGCATATTAGAGTCTGTATTTTACCCTCTTGTGACTGGGCGGGCAAAGGGAACAGGGCTTGGCCTCAGTATCGCGCAAAACATCATGCATCAACACAACGGAATGATCGAGTGTCAATCCGTTCCAGGAAAAACCATATTTAGCTTATATTTACCTTGGGAGTCAGACCGTGTCACGAAATAAAATTTGGGTAATTGATGATGATCGTGCCATGCGTTGGGTACTCGAAAAAACTTTTAAAGAAGAAGGTTTTGACGTCACCAACTTTGAAGAAGCACAAACAGCGCTAGAACGTTTGCATGATGCTGCACCCGATGTCATTTTGACAGATATTCGTATGCCTGGAATTGATGGCTTAACTTTCCTGTCTAAAGTTAAAAATACGCATCCAGATCTACCTGTCATCATCATGACAGCACATTCTGATTTAGAATCTGCCGTCTCAAGTTACCAAACTGGTGCATTTGAGTATTTACCAAAACCATTTGATATCGATGAAGCTTTAGCATTAGTGAATCGTGCTATTTTACATATCAATAAATTGCAACAACAAGAAGCAACCAAAGCAACGACACCTTTACAATCAACCGAAATTATTGGTGAATCACCTGCAATGCAGGAGGTGTTTCGTGCCATTGGCCGTTTATCACAATCGCATATCACTGTATTGATTAATGGTGAGTCAGGTACAGGTAAAGAACTTGTCGCACATGCATTACACAAGCATTCCCCTCGTCGTGCCAAACCTTTTATTGCGCTGAATATGGCGGCAATTCCAAAAGACTTGATTGAAACTGAGTTATTTGGGCATGAAAAAGGTGCATTTACAGGTGCAAATACTCAACATCAAGGTCGCTTTGAGCAAGCCAACGGCGGTACATTATTTCTTGATGAAATTGGTGATATGCCTTTTGAAACCCAGACACGCTTACTCCGTGTGCTTGCAGATGGTGAGTTCTACCGTGTTGGTGGACATATTCCAGTTAAAGTTGATGTCCGAATTGTAGCCGCAACCCACCAAGACTTAGAGAAGTTAGTGAATGAAGGTCGTTTCCGTGAGGACTTGTACCATCGCCTTAATGTGATTCGCATTCATATTCCGAAACTTGCTCATCGTAGTGAAGATATTCCTATGCTTGCGCAACATTTCTTGGCGCGTGCAGGTAAAGAATTAGGTGTTAGTCCTAAAATCTTACGTACAGAAACAACTGACTATATGCAGCAACTCCCTTGGCCAGGTAACGTTCGTCAATTAGAAAATACTTGTCGTTGGTTAACAGTCATGATTACTGGACGTGAAGTCTATCCAGAAGATCTACCTGCTGAGCTAAAACAAGTTGCTATACAGAAGTCGACGAATGATGCATCAGTTACAAGCCCAGCTTTAGTTGAAAGAATTGCTGTTCATCATTGGGATGAGCTACTAGCTCAATGGGCGATTCAAAAGTTAAAAAATGGCGAAATGAAAATTTTAGATATCGCAACACCAATGTTTGAGCGCACTTTGATTAATGCAGCCCTACAACAAACACGTGGTCGCAAACGTCATGCAGCTGAACTTTTAGGTTGGGGCCGTAACACGCTGACTCGCAAACTGAAAGAGCTTGGCATGGATTCAACAGACGATGATGAAGACGATGAAGTTCGTTCAGCATAAATCATAAATAGTCCATAAAAGCGAGTAATGATCACATTACTCGCTTTTTTACATTGAGATGTTTAGATACATGATCTAATGTCATAGCCATACAAGACATATGGTTTTTGCTATAATAAAATATTGCCTCAACACTCATTGAATATAATGACTGATATTTGTTACCCAAGTTGCGAACAACCTCAAACTCGTCGTGGTCAAGAACGTCGCCTTGCCTTATTACTATGTGCAACCGATTTATTTCTTGAAAAAGGTTATGATGCGGTTTCCTTGGATGATATTGTCAATCATGCAGGTGGCTCAAAAGCTTCTATTTATAAATATTTTGGCAACAAAGAAGGTCTCTTTACTGCGATTTGTGATTATCGTCGTGAAGTGTTTTTTAAAGGTGTTTGCTTTCCATACACTTCAGAACAAAATAATTTAAGAACATACCTTGTACAAACATTAAAACGCTTTTATCAACATATTATTCAACCTGAAAATATTGCCTTTATGCGCATGTTCACAGAACAAACTCAAAAAGATATACAATTAGCGCAATATTTTTATGACCAATGTGCTTTAAATATACAGAATACGATTGCATTTGCTTTAGGTCAGGCACACGACCTCAATGAAATATACTGCTCTAACCCTCATTTCTCTGCCATGATGTATTTCGGAATTTTACGTGATGTCGAGTGGCGACTTTTAATGGGTTTAGAAGTTTCAGCAAATGACGCTGAAATAACTGATTATATTAATTATTCCGTTGATTTATTCTTAAAAGCTCATCAAAATCTAGGGCCTGTTGCCACTTTATAAATGAGTTGCGTTGTAGGCTAAAAATTCATCAGACAAGGCATGAAATGCAGGCAATGGCTATTCCCTTGCCAAGTTTCATAACGAGGTATGAGGGATTTTTAGCCACAACCCTTTGGGACAGGGACATTTTTTGCCGCTACTGCGTTATGTTTCTCTCATTTAGATCACTAAATTTCGCAAAACATGCCTTGTATCGTCTAAAAAACGTCCTCTGTCGCAACCATAGATAAAATGGCAACAGGCCCTTAATTCTTTTGCATTTTTTTTGGGGTGTAGTATAGTAGTCAATTCCTTTTTTATCACCACCCATTAAATAACAATTAATTATTGTTTTTATTCAATAATTATTGTGGGAGTAACTATGGCGCTTCGGCATTTCCTGACTTTACGAGACCTTTCAACTTTAGAGTTGCAACGTATTTTAGACCGTGCTCAAGAATTGAAACGCATGCAACATGCAAATACGGTTTTTCAACCATTTGTAGGTAAAGTCTTAGGAATGATTTTTGAGAAATCGAGTACACGTACACGTATTTCTTTTGAAGCTGGTATTTGCCAATTTGGTGGTAATGCAATTTTCCTTTCTCCACGAGATACTCAATTAGGTCGTGGTGAGCCAATTGAGGATTCAGCACGTGTCATTTCAAGCATGCTTGATATCGTGATGATTCGTACTTTTGGCCATGATATTGTTGAACGTTTTGCTTCTTATTCGAAAGTTCCTGTCATTAATGGATTAACGGATGACCACCATCCATGTCAATTACTTGCTGACTTGCAAACCTTTCAAGAACACCGTGGAAGCATTAAAGGTAAAACCGTTGCTTGGATTGGCGATGGCAATAATATGTGTAATTCATACATTGAAGCAGCACATATGATGGGTTTTAAACTCAAAATTGCTGCACCTGAAGGTTATGAACCAAAACCTGAGTTTTTGACTGAATTTGCCGATTGTGTAGAAGTATTCAATAAAGCGGAGGATGCTGCGGTTAATGCTGACCTGATCGTAACTGATGTATGGGCAAGCATGGGGCAAGAAGAAGAACAAAAGCTTCGTGAAAAAGCATTTGCTGATTTCCAAGTGAATGAAAAATTAATGGATCTGGCTCATCCAGATTGTTTATTTATGCATTGCTTACCCGCACACCGTGGCGAAGAAATTTCTGAGCACATGCTGGATCATAAAAATGCTGTTGTTTGGGATGAAGCAGAGAATCGCTTACATGCTCAAAAAGCATTAATGGAATTCTTATTAAATGAGAATTTAAAAAAAGACTAAATAGCTAAAGAAAACAGCATCATCATGATGCTGTTTTTATTTTTGCGATCTAAATTGAACACTTAAATAAAAACACTTATAGTAGAAAAATCTTTTATTAGAAGAAGTTTCTCATCTTGGTTGAAACTTTGATAACTACAAAGCGAACATTATGACTTCACTCGAACAAGCACTTTCTGAAATTCCTAGTTTTTCTTTGGTGCACGAGCATTTATTTAGTTCTGCTCAGCCAAGCGCTGAACAATTACAGCAAATTAAAGAATATGGCTGTAGTACAGTAATCAATCTTGCGACGAGCAAATCAGAAAATCATTTAGCTAAACAAGACCAAATCTGCTTGGATTTAGGCTTAAACTACATTCATATCCCTATTGATTGGGATCTTCCTTGTGCAGAACAATGCTTGTTCGTTTTAGATTTAATTGCTCATCTTGTTCAAAATGAAATTGTTTGGTTGCATTGTGCCAAAAACATGCGTGTAAGTAGTTTGATGTATTTATATCGTCAATTTTATATGGATATGGATATGCCAACAGCTCAAGCATTACTTCACGAAATTTGGGAACCGAATGAGACTTGGACAGGTTTAATTCATAGTATTACTTTACAACTGCAAGGTCGTAAAGCAACACTTGAACTTGAACAATCATTAATGAATGTACATCATCTTGTTTGATGTGAAATTAAGACAGTTGCTGTTGCTAAAATACCTTCTTGGCGACCTGTAAATCCTAGTTGTTCCGTTGTCGTTGCTTTGATACTAATTTGAGTGATATCGACTTCAAGTACATCAGCAATACTTTGGCGCATTT
>CAZKJI010000027.1:0-766 GCA_964553005.1 uncultured Acinetobacter sp.
CTTTATAAAGCATTTTAATACTTTTTTGAATCTGTCAATGCGTAAGTCCTATTAAGTATTAGCGGACAAGTGACAGCCAACATTAGCAAGAAGCAGATCACAGGCGTATTAACAGCCCAAGACAAAGTTTACGACGGTACAACCAATGCGATTGTGAATGGCAGCTTGAATGGTTTGATCACCGGTGACCAAGTTAATCTGAATGTCCAAGGACAATTTGCCGATAAAAATGCAGGCTCAAACAAGAATGTAAATGTATCAGGTAATCTAAGTGGTACAGATGCAAGCAACTATAGCTTACAAGCCAATAGTCAGACTCAAGCGAGTATCAGTAAGAAACAAATCACAGGTGTATTAACAGCCCAACACAAAGTTTACGAGGGCACAACCAGTGCGATTGTAAATGGCAGCTTGAATGGCTTGATCACAGGCGACCAAGTTAATCTGAATGCACAAGGACAATTTTCCGATAAAAATGCAGGCTCAAACAAGAATGTAAATGTATCAGCTAATTTAAGTGGTACAGATGCAAGCAACTATAGCCTACAAGCGAATACATCTGCACAAGCCAATATCAGTAAGAAACAAATCACAGGCAGCATCACCGCTCAAGACAAAGTTTATGATGGCACAACCAATGCGATCGTGAATGGCAGCTTGAACGCAGGCGGTGTCATCAGTGGTGATCAAGTCAGTGTGGGTACAACAGGACAATTTGTCGATAAGAACGCAGGTCAGAACAAAGTTGTCACTGCTTCAAGTAGCT
>CAZKJI010000027.1:866-20558 GCA_964553005.1 uncultured Acinetobacter sp.
CCAATGGACAAGTGACGGCTAACATCAGCAAGAAACAAATTACAGGCAGCATCACTGCTCAAGACAAAGTGTATGACGGCACAACCAGTGCGATCGTAAATGGCAGCTTAAATGCAAGTGATGTGATTACAGGCGATCAAGTCAGTGTGGGTACAACAGGGCAATTTGTCGATAAGAACGCAGGTCAGAACAAAGTTGTCACTGCTTCAAGTAGCTTAGTCGGATTAGATGCAGGCAACTATGAACTCACCACCAATGGACAAGTGACGGCTAACATCAGCAAGAAACAAATTACAGGCAGCATCACCACTCAGGACAAAGTCTATGACGGTACGACTAATGCGATTGTAAATGGTAGCTTGAATGGTTTGATCACAGGTGACCAAGTCAACCTGAATGCGCAAGGACAATTTGCTGATAAAAATGCAGGTTCAAATAAGAATGTAAATGTATCAGGCAACTTAACGGGTACAGATGCAGCCAACTATAGCTTACAAGCCAATAGTCAGACTCAAGCAAGTATTGTAAAAGCCAAAGCACAAGTCATTGGTAATAGTTTAACCACGATTTATAACGGTCAGCAACAACATGTCACTGGTTTCACTGCTCAAGGCTTAGTGAATGGGGAAAGTGCTGAAGTTTTAACAAATGTAACGGCGACAGGTGCAAGTGCTACTTCAACTGGGAGCTATCAGAATCAGGTCAGTGGTCATGATCAGAACTATGATCTGACATTTACTGCTGGAATGTTGAAAATTGAAGCACCATTGGTCGATCCAAAACCACCTATCGTACCTGAAAAACCGAGCCAACCTAATCTCTCAATTTGGCAACATTTATTAGGTAATCCATATCAGCGAGCGATTCATTTTGCTCCACAAACAAATAAACCCAAACAGTCAGATAATATCGAAATAGAAATTATTGGTGATGGCATCAACATGGACGGTATTCACAAATTAATGGGGAATTTTTAATTATGTTATAAACACCAAGCACGAGAGTGGAGTGGTTTAACAGGCAAAAATATAGAACAGATTAGTAGTGCAGGTTTTGGACTAAACTGGTCAAATGCGATGCAATGGCAAGCAGCATTAACTGTTGGGTTCCCGATAGGAGCACAACCTGATAGCGTTGATAAGCGTAATGACGTCGAAGCTTGGCTTAATTTAAGTAAACGTTTTTAAATAAGAATTGGGTGGTGATCAGTTAAAATCGTTGGGATTCTGATGATTTTAACGAGCAAAATGAAGAAATAAAAAAAGCAAAGCCGAGGCTTTGCTTTTTTTAATCAACAAAATTTAGATTTTGCTAATTAGATCATTAATTTGTTTCGCTTGTTCAGCCGCATTACCTGTATATGTTGCAGGTGTTAATTCAGCCAAACGTGCACGTTCGTCGGCAGGAACTTGTAATAATTCATCACCATTTACGAAGTTCACCATCATCTCACGCGTCATTGCTTGACCACGAGTCAATGCTTTTAATTTTTCGTATGGCTTTTCAACGTTATAACGACGCATAACGGTTTGGATTGGCTCTGCAAGAACTTCTTGTGCTTGGTCTAAATCTTCATTTAAACGGTTCGCGTTCAATTCAAGTTTACCAATACCTTTTAAGCAAGCATCAAAAGCAATCAAGCTTTGTGCAAAACCAACACCCATGTTACGAAGAACAGTTGAGTCAGTTAAGTCACGCTGCCAGCGAGAAACAGGAAGTTTTTCACCAAGATGACCCAATACCGCATTTGCGATACCTAAGTTACCTTCAGAATTTTCGAAGTCAATTGGGTTTACTTTATGAGGCATGGTTGATGAACCAACTTCACCGTCTTTTAATTTTTGCTTGAAGTAACCCAGTGAGATATAGCCCCAAACATCACGGTTAAAATCGATCAAGATGGTGTTGTAACGACGTAATGCATCGAACAATTCAGCCATATAATCGTGTGGCTCAATTTGTGTGGTGTATGGGTTAAATGCTAAACCTAAAGATTCAACAAATGCTTGAGCATGTGCAGCCCAGTCAATTTCTGGGTAAGCAGATAGGTGAGCATTGTAGTTACCGACAGCACCATTGATTTTGCCGAGTAATTCGACATTTTCAAATTGCTTGATTTGGCGCGCTAAACGATAAGCAACGTTTGCCATCTCTTTACCCAACGTAGTCGGGCTTGCAGTTTGACCATGAGTACGGGATAACATTGGCTGTTCTGCATGCGTTGTTGCTAAAGCTGAAATTGCGTTCAGAATTTGCTTCATGCTTGAAACAAGAACTTCACGACCATTTTTAAGCATTAATGCATGAGACAAGTTGTTGATGTCTTCAGATGTACATGCAAAGTGAATAAATTCGCCCGCATTTTTTAATTCATCAATATTGGCAATTTTTTCTTTAAGGAAATATTCAACTGCTTTTACATCATGGTTAGTTGTACGTTCAATTTCTTTGATGCGGTTTGCATCTTCTTCAGAAAAATTCGTCACAATCGCATCTAAAGCAGCATTCGTTTCAGCAGAGAATGCAGGTACTTCGATGATTTCTGCGCGATTTGCAAGTGCTTGTAACCAACGCACTTCAACCGTGACACGAGCGTGGATTAAACCAAACTCAGACAAAAAAGGGCGTAGCGCATCGCATTTGCTCGCATAACGTCCATCAAGTGGTGAGAGTGCGGTTAAAGCATTCATACAGATTCCTTAATTTTGGAATAAACATAAAAATAAATTCGTCTTAGCATTGGTTTATACCACCTGATACTGTAAACGAGCGAGAGCTTGAATATCTTGTAATAACTTACGTTTAGTAAAAATCATACTCCAAGAGCTACCACCGAGCTGCTTCCATAAATGTGCAAGTTGTAAGCCAGTAAATAAGCATGCACGAATACGGTTGGTATGATTGATGTCTTTAAATGCTTCGGCATTACCGCGAACTAAAATACGAGGATTGATTTGTCCTGCTGTTTCCACATAAGTTTGTGCAAGGTTGGCAATAATACTTGGATGCAAATAGTTGTTATCGAAAAATGAAAGCTGTTTTAATATTTTTTGTTGAGCCGCTTCGATAATTTTGACGTATTCAGGATTGCTATACACTTTCTTTTCTAATTGCAATAACGCCATTGCATAAGACATTGGGAGTTTAGCAGTCGACATTTTCGGAATACGAGATTTAGGCGCAGTATTAAAAGGTTGCGTTATACAACCTTCTAATGTTTTTAAACCAAGAGAGATATCTGCAAGTTGATTAAAAAAATCTAAAGTTTGAGTGGCATTATTGGTGGCTGGGCGAATATTAAGACTGGCTTTAATCAGTAGTTCAAAATAAAAATTACCGCTATCGCCAATACTTTGCTGACCCGCCATTGCAGTCATATGCGTGAGCTGAGTTGCTTGAAACACAGCAGCCAATGCCAAAGCACGATTTTGTCGAACATTCAACGCTTGGGCGTGCTGAAAGGGTAACTCCACCATGCTTCGCTTCCAATTTCCTTAAATAAAATCTGGTTCAGGTGCATTGGTATGGTGAATCACACCACCACCTAAGCACACTTCTCCAGAGTAGAACACCACGCTTTGTCCAGGAGTTACAGCTCTTTGTGGTTCATCAAACTCAACTCGAATACCATTTTCGGTTTGCTCATCACGATAAATTGTACACGCTTGATCAGGCTGGCGATAACGGGTTTTTGCCGTGCATCGGAATCCTGTACTTGGGATGTCCTGTTCACCTGCGACCCAATCAATCGACTCACTCCAAAGCTGTGTGCTTTGCATGAGTGGGTGCTCATGTCCTTGACCGATCACTAAGCGATTATTGGCAATATCTTTATGGAGTACGAACCATGCACCTTCTTGTACACCTTTCATACCACCGATACCAATACCACCGCGTTGACCGAGCGTATAGTACATCAAGCCATGATGTTCACCAACTTCTTTACCTGACTCTAAAACAATTTTTCCAGCTTGTGCAGGTAAATATTGTTTTAAGAAATCGGTGAAACGACGTTCACCAATAAAGCAGATACCCGTCGAGTCTTTTTTCTTGGCAGTTGCCAGATCTAACTCTTCTGCAATGCGACGAACTTCGGGCTTTTCGATTTCACCGACAGGGAACAGCGTCTTATTGATTTCACGACCATGCACTGCATGTAAGAAATAAGTTTGGTCTTTATTATTATCCACACCACGGAGTAATGGAGCATAGGTTTCGCCACGCGAGTTTTGCATGCTTGCACCACGACGCGCATAATGACCTGTTGCAATAAAGTCTGCACCCAAAGTCATCGCATGATCGAGGAAGGCACGGAATTTAATTTCTTTATTACACAAGATATCTGGGTTTGGTGTGCGACCTGCAGCATATTCAGCCAAGAAGTGTTCAAACACGCGATCCCAATATTCCATGGCAAAGTTCGCAGTGTGCAGCTTGATACCAATTTTATCTGCAACGGCTTGCGCATCAGCTAAGTCTTCAAGTGCTGTGCAGTATTCCGTACCATCATCTTCCTCCCAGTTTTTCATGAAAAGGCCTTCAACTTGATATCCTTGTTGAAGTAATAATGCGGCAGAAACAGAGGAGTCTACACCACCAGACATACCGACGATGACACGTTGTTGCATCTAATTAAGCGTCCAAATGAGAAGTTAATGAGGGAGAGAAAGGGTGCTCATAAATGAGCGATAAGGGATATTTTTTGCCAGCAAGGGCATCTTCAATTACTTTTACAACCAATGGGCTACGCGCACGTGCTGATTCTTGTAGCTCATCTAAGTTCATCCATACTGTACCAATAATACCTGTATCCAGTTGCGCATTTTCTTCAACTGAGGTGACATGTGCTAAAAAGCAAAAACGGTAATAGGTACGATCAGGAAACATCGGTGGAGTATAGGTATAAATACCGAGTAGATGATCAATTTCAACATGATGACCTGTTTCTTCTAAGGTCTCACGAATCGCTGCTTGAATAATGGTCTCATCGCATTCTACATGTCCCGCAGGTTGATTAAACACGGTATGTACAAAGCCTTCGCTGTGTTCTTCAACAAACAGAAAACGTCCGTCTTTTTCGACTACAGTAGCGACTGTGACATGGGGTGTCCAAGCGGTCATAGAAAGCACCATGATTTTAAAAAACGTATTCTACAAAATTTGCGGCGTGCTGGCTAGGCTATACATGTCGGAGTCATTACAAATACAGCCTTTGATTGCTCAGCTAAAATATCAAGTTTTTAAAAAACCTAATTCATAGACTTGTGGGCGTAATTTATCACCCAAAGCAGTATAAGCAGTTTTAAACGCTTCAAACGACACGGGCGTATAATCATCGCTTTCATTGCGTGCTTCTAACGCCTTACGGATTTGATACCAACCAACATCAGTACGATTGAGTTTAAATTCTTCTCTCACCGTATGATTATCAGTATGTTTAAAGTAGGCTTGCCAGAGTTTTTTACCTTCGGCTAACACTTTTTTCGCTTCACTGCTGAATTTTTTGCCTTTTAAATATTGCAACATAAAATCACTTTCAAAACGGTCTGGCGCACCCACTTCGCTTTCACTAAAAGGAATAAAACGATTCACAATCGACCACTTTTGATTATTCCATTCTAAATCATTGGCACTGGTGGTTAAGTTACTGCCATTAAACAACATCCAAACAAGGCAATCATTTTTAAATTCATCGCTGAGTGCTTCGGTGGGTTGTAAAAACTGGTCACGGTCGTTTAGCCATGTGGGTTTAATTAAACGACGCACGGAAAAGACTATTGCAGCTTGCCAAAGGTTTTCGGGGGTTACAAAAAAAGCACCTGCATTGCCATAACCAGATGAGAGTAAAGCTGTTCCTTGTGATGCGTGTTGCATGTCATTACCAAAAACAATCATACTACCGATTGCATTATCTGCCCATTTGCTACCTCGAACATCTTTAGTACTTGTTGTAGGCGTGAGTGCATTTTTTAATGGAATGGCATCCACTTTATTTGAGCGTGGACGAACAATCCATTCACTCAAAAACTTATCATTTGATATATTGAAAAAACGCTTTTCTCCGATAGGATGTGCTTTTTTATCTATAACTTCAGTTGTGATTGAGTCAATAACATTTTTATTTTTTGCCAGTTGATTGGTTTTCCAAACTAAGAAACCAATCGGAAAATCACCTTTTAAGCCATCAAAGGCTTTACTATGCACCACAAAACCGCCTAGATATTGTGCGCTCCAAAATGTCCTAAATTTTTCAAAGTTAGGTGCATTAACGTATTTAAGTTTTGAAAACATGGCTAAAGTCACATTAGGAATTTCAATCGCTAAGCGGACTAGGAATTGAGTAAATAGTTCACGAGAAGCGTAACCCATATCTTTCATAAATTGGGCTGTTTGTGTGTTAGCAACACCTGATTTTACTGTGGCATTTCTACCAGCAGATTTAGTCACATTGTCTACATTCATTGCTTCTGCATAAGGCGGATTAATCAGCACCAATATCTTTTTACCTTCGCTAATTGCATTTCGTAAGGCTTGGGGGATTTTATTGCTTAAACTGTAATCAATTTTGCCATCATCTGTAATATCATCATTTAAATAATCATATTGAAAACGTGTTGCAGCAACACAGGTTTTGGTGGCTTTCATCACATCAATATCGGCTTGGTCAAGCGTACTCATGAAAATATTACGGTGGTTGGAGTGTTTAACTTCTAAGTTGCCCACACCACAACACATATCCCAAATGATATAGTTTTTTTGCCAATTTTTGCCTAAAGTTTCACTTAACATATCATAGGCTTTATCCACCACATGCAAGGGCGTATAAAATGCGCCTTTAAAACTACGTTCATCAATGGCAATTAAACTGTCTCGGCGTTCAAGCAAGTAATTACGATATTCTTCTTTAGGCGGACGGTGATAAATCGCCCAAAACCGACGATAACCTTCTTTATTGCCTAACTCATACATATTGCCATTCAGCATAAATGCAGGTTTATCATCCATAAATATCAGTTTGGCAGGTAGGTCTTTATGGGTGCTGATTTTGCCATCATTCATAATATCCGCAAAAAACAGCAAGGCATAATCTTCATTGGCAACACCTAACAGCTCTTTGCCAATCATCACCACCCATTTATCAAACACTTGTTTTAAATTGTCAGGGGTAATTTGGGTACGAATAATATCGCCCGATTTTATGGCTGCTTTGACCGTAGAAATAAATTCTTCTTCATGTGTCGCCAATTTGAACGAGACAAAATATGTCCCAATATAGGCGGAAATCGCTTCTAATGCCTCTTGGGTATATTGGCTAGCAGATTTACCCCATTTTACGGTTTTCTTTTCTAAAAATGGAATTACATCACTGCTTTTCATAATTGCAGCTTTTTCGGTATCAATTACCGCAAGAAAGGGTGGAACAGTTTCGCCTTTATTCAGCGATTGTTGCACATAATGCAAAAGTTGGGTAAACATGGCATAACTGCTGTGTTTACCTGTATCTTTTGCTTCAAACCAAATCTCTTCGGTTTGAATGTCGATTAAACCTTTGGTGTAACCTTTTAGCCCCAATGCTTTAATATAAGCATCTTTAACGTCTTCTTCACTTTTTACTTTTTTTAAAGATTCATACAATGACATTTTAAAATCCTAAAATATATATTTCTATTATTGAGCTTGATCTAAATGATTATCCTTAACTTTCACATAATGGCGTGCTGAATAAGGAAGGAATTCCATTTCTTTTTCAGTCAGTGCACGAACTTGTTGTACTGGACTACCGACATAGAGATAACCGCTTTTTAAAACTTTACGTGGTGGCACAAGGCTACCTGCTCCAATCATTACATCATCTTCAATAATCACGTCATCTAAAACAACGGTATTAATCCCGATCAGGACACGATTACCAATGGTACAACCATGTAAAGTCACATGATGTCCAACCGTCACATCTTCGCCAATGACTAAAGGTGAACCATTTGGTTTAGCTTGATTTTTATGACTGACATGCAACATACAGTGATCTTGCACATTACTATTTTTGCCAATCTGAATTGAATTGACATCACCGCGGATTACGGCAAAGGGCCAAACAGAAACATTCTCTGCTAATTTGACATCACCGATGATGACAGACATGTCATCCACATAACAGCTTGAATCAACATCAGGTTTTTGATCGAGATAGGGACGAATATTCTTAGCCATGAGTATGATCAATATAAAATATAGATGAATTATAAAATAAAAAAGCATTCATGCCCAAGAGCATGAATGCTTAATATCAGCAATTCTAAAATTAGAATAAGTTGCTAAAGAACATCTTGATATGGTCAATCATACGGGCAAAGAAGCCAGCTTCTTCCACAGGTTTGAGTGCAACCAGTGGTTTTTCAGCAATCACTTTACCGTCAAGGCTGGCCACCAATTTACCAACAACCTGACCTTTTGCCAAAGGTGCATTCAGTTTAGGCTGTACCACAAGCTGGGTCTTGATTTTGTCAGCCTGACCTTTCGGCATGGTCACGTTGAAGTTTTCAGCTAAACCAATCTGAACATCATCTTCCTTACCAAACCAGACCTTGGCTTTGGCAAGCACCTGATTGGCTGGTTGTACATTAGCCGTTTCAAAGTTTGCAAAACCCCAAGCTAAAAGGGTACGTGTCTGGTTGGCACGCTCATTCATGCTTGGAGTACCAAAGATCACGGAAATCAGGCGCATTGGTCCACGTTTGCTTGAAGTGGTGAGGCAGTAACCTGCTTCATTGGTATGGCCTGTTTTGAGACCATCCACACTTGGGTCTGTATAAAGCAGGGCATTACGGTTGCCTTGCTTGATGCCATTAAAGGTGAATTCTTTTTCAGAATAGATCGGATAGTATTTGGAACTGTCCTTGATGATGTGCTGGGCAAGGACTGCCATATCTTTTGCAGTTGAGTAATGTCCTTCAGCAGGCATACCAGTTGAATTGATGAAATGGGTGTTCACCATACCAACACGTTTGGCTTCCTGATTCATCATGTGGGCAAATGTGCCTTCATTACCTGCAATGTGTTCAGCCATTGCTTTGGAAGCATCATTTCCAGACTGGATAATAATACCGCGTAACATCTCTAGTACGGTTGCTGTGCTATTTAATGGCACATACATACATGATTCAGCACTGGTACCACGACACCATGCAGATTCATTCATCCGCACCTGTTCATCTTCGGTCAATTCACCCTTTAAAAGTTTCTGCTCTATGATGTAGCTTGTCATCATTTTTGTCATGGATGCAGGCGCAAGTTTTTCATTTTCATTTTTGGCAGCGAGAATCTGTCCTGTCTCATAATCCATGAGCACATAGGATTTATTATTTAATTCTGGTGGGGCAGATAGGACAGTTGCTGCATATGAAAAGCTTGGCAAAAGTAGTAATGCAGCAAGAGCGCTTTTTTGAGTCATTCTAGGTGGTTCCAATATCTTGTATGAAGCAGAAGAGCCTAGCATTTTAGGACAAAGCAAAGCCGACTGCTATGGGCGAAGTCGGCTTTTTATCATGCTATTGTAGCAAATCGGTTACTTGGAATAATAATTACGGACATCATCACAGATTTGGCGGTTATCTTCATCCGAGGCTGCCTTGGCAATGTCACGGGCTTCTTTCAAGGGTTCCTTATATTCCTTGGTTTGCATACGTTTGCTGAGCATCTCAACCGCATTTTTTTCATTGGATAAATAGGACTTGACCAGCGTGTCGTAGGCCTTGTTGAACTTTAAATCCTTGCCAATCAGGGTTGGACAGGTTTCAGACAATACATAGATGACCGCAAGTTCCTGTGGAGACACTTCATCAGACACTGGGGTGACTTCAATCTTTTCAGTTTCAGGCTGTTTGTCTGCTGCGAATGCGGTAGGAACAAAAGTGCTAGCAGCGATGAGGAATGATAAACCTAGTGTTTTTACAACATTTTTCTTCATAAGAAATCAAACTCAAAACAAGACTTAAAGAATTTGAACAACTTATAGCATAAAAACAGATAAAAATTTGTATGTTTGCTGTAGGGAGTATGGAGAAACTGTGGTTTTAAATATCAATATCTAAAACCACTTTAAATGTCTGGATGGCCTGTTTAGCCCTCAAAATTTAATACTTCTTCACATACCGCTTTCTGTTCAGCCTTGTCAACCTCTGTTGCAGCTTGACGGGCATCTTTTAATAAACTGCTGAATTCGCCATCTTTTTGCAGGCTTTCAAGCGAAGCAGACTTGTCTGAGTAACTACCTAAATAAGAATCCACCATTTTTTTGATATTCTGGTCAAATTTTGCATTCTTACCGATCAGGTTAGGACACATCTCAATCAGCACTTGTGCATTGGCAATATCATCCTTAATCAATGCATCCGCTTCTTTTACTGAAGCTGCGTCAGCAAAAACTGCTGGTGCCGCAAGAAATGTGAAACTAACCGCTAAAACTCGAACAAAACTGGATAAATGTCTCATGGCTGCATAAATTTCTAATACTATGAAGATATAAATATATATAATTCAATGAATATTTCAATTGAAAAAACTGCACAGTAATTTTTGAAGAGACAGAACCTTAGTGAATATCTTGATTGCAAATGAATATTTATTATTTATACTTTTGATTTTTAATTGGATTATTTTTGTTTTTAGTGTTGTTACCCGTTTTTATTAAAGTACTAAAAATAAAGCCTGCTATGAGCAGGCTACAATTTTATCTTTAAGTTCTTCAACTTTTTGCTTCACATAAGAAGCATACCAAAAAACATCTTTATCCGAGATGCCTATGAGTTGTTGGATTTCCCCTGAGTTGATCAGGGCATAGAATTTATCTTTAGCAATAGATAAGTAGCCCATGAACTCTTTTGCTCGGATTCTTCTGTCTATCTTCATCATGTTATCCGAGGGTATATTGCGTACTGAACCGTACCGAGTTTTTCGGAGACAAAACTTTCTGAGAAACTATACCGATGAAAAGACCAAACTATACCCCTGAAATCAAAGAACGTGCAGTTCGCTTAGTTCTAGAATCTGAAAAAGACTATTCTTCAACTTGGGCTGCAATGACTGCGATTGCGCCTAAAATAGGTTGTGCCCCCTGAAACACTTCGTGTGTGGTATCAGAAGCATTTAGATCAAGATAACCCCATAAAAGTTCTGCAAGCCTCTCAAGAAGAACGCATTAAACAACTTGAGCGTGAAAACAATCAACTGCAACGAGCAAATGAAATTCTACGTAAAGCAACCGCTTTTTTCGCCCAGACGGAGCTCGACCGCCCACGCAAATAATGGTGGATTTTATTCACAATCACAAAGTTCGATTGGTGTAGAGTTGATTTGCAGCATACTCCCTATAGCCGTTTCAACCTATTATCGTTACTCACGTGTCATCGTAGGTTGGAAAGTATCAATGCGAATGAACACAGATATGGTGCTCGACGCACTAGAGCAAGTGCTTCGAGATCGTGGTATGCCTGAAAATGTAATTCACCATTCAGATAGAGGTGTGCAATATTTATCAATTCGCTATACCAATCGTTTAGAGGCAGCCAATGTGAAAGCTTCTGTTGGTACAACTGGCGATTCATATGACAATGCATTGGCTGAAACGGTGAATGGTTTATACAAAATGGAGGTGATTGAATATTTGAAATCTGATTGGACAGGTCTATCTGCTGTTGAACTTGCCACATTGAATTGGGTTGATTGGTTCAACAAAAAACGGCTACATAGTGCAATTGGATATGTATCGCCTTTTGAGTTTGAGGCAATATACTATCATAAGATTAATCCGTTAGGTCAGGTGGCCTAACTTAAATAAAAAGTCTCCGACAAACTCGGTACGGTTCAATGACATCAAATATGTAATCAATCGTGAAATTGCTTCGACAATCTGTCTGATTGCTTATACAGTGTAATGGTCAAGTAAAATCAACAAATTAAAACCCACTTTTACGATTGGACTTTTTTCTGGGGACTGAGTGGTGCTTTAGGTACAAAATAAGTATGCATTCAAACCACTTGACTCCTTATTAAATTGGTGATAATTTAATCAATAAGGAAGTCATATACTATTTGGGATTTAAGAGAAATCTTGCCTAAATGAACAAAGATATGATGACCTGAATACACAGCTAACAACGAACGAAACGATTCTGATTGTTTTTAAAAATGTTCAAGGTTGTAGAAAAGCCCGTTAATCGGGCTTTTTTAATGCCCATTATTTTTAAAGCAAATTTACGCTATAGTTTGTCATAAGGATTAGGATAGCGATAGGGAATTGTGATGCTGATATTTATGATTATAGTGATTGTTATTGTTTTGATTTTATTGTTCTTTTTTGCCAAGAAAACTGATCCTACACAAGATAATTTTGATTCTAGCCAGCCATATTCATCAACAACCTCCTCATGTGATTCTTCCCAAAATAATGATTTCAGACGTTCTGATGAATGTAGCTCAAATGATGATTCGAGCTCAGACTCAAGTAGTTGTGATAGTAGTAGCAATAATGATTAAAAAAGCTTGTACCCCATGAGGGGCAAGGGGTACAAGATAAACTGAGTTTAATTAAGGTAGATCAAACCAAATCATTTGGCTGTCTTGCAATGCAATAATGGTTGCAGTTTCATCGAATACTAAAGCATCACCTGCTTTAACCAAATGATCGGCAATCATTACTTCACCTGAAATCACATGCACGTAGTTCACTTTTTTTCGTGCTGTAATTTCTAAATGTTGATCTTTTTCAATCACCGCCGTTTTCACCTCAGTATTTTGACGGATCAGCATTGGTGCGGATTCATCACCTGCAATCAAATGCCATTGGTTTGGGTGATCTTTCGGATTCAGCTGAATTTGCTGATAAGTCGGTTCAGCATCCTGTACATTGGGTTGAATCCAGATCTGTAATAGATGCACTGCCTTGTCATGCTTGTTCATTTCACTATGGGTGACACCTGTACCCGCACTCATCAACTGCCATTCACCTGCATTGATTTGGCCTTCATTGCCCATACTATCTTTGTGGGAAATGGTGCCATCAAGTACACAGGTTAAGATTTCCATGTTGTCATGGGGATGAGTACCGAAACCATTATGTGCAGCAACTGTATCATCATTGATCACGCGAAGCGCACTGACGCCCATATATTTCGGGTTGTACCAGCTACCAAATGAAAAGCTATGGTAGGTGTCTAACCAACCTGCTTTGACATGACCACGATTTTCACTACGATGTAGATAAGCATTCATCTTTCATCTCCCAAATTATTGTGTTTTGCTTAATGCTTATATTATTGATTCATAATGACGATAAATAGTCTTTAATTGCGACATATTGTTCTATAAATGAAATGATTGAGTATTTAACTTTTTATTTCAAATAATAAAAAAGGCTGAATCAAATATTCAGCCTTTTTAAGTGGGCAAATTAATTTACCCATCTTTTATTTTGATTTATTTTCTAACTGTGGAATTGCAGAACCTTGGCCAACAGCAAGTAAACCTGTTTCAGTATAGATACCGAGTTTTGCACGGGTATCAGTAATGTCGAGGTTACGCATGGTGAGCTGACCGATACGATCCATTGGGGTAAACATCGAATCACCTTTCTCCATGGTCAAACGCTCAGCTTCATAGGTGAGGTTAGGAGATTCAGTGTTCATGATGGTGTAGTCATTACCACGGCGTAATTCTAAAGTCACTGTACCAGTAATGGCTTTAGCAACCCAACGCTGTGCAGTTTCACGAAGCATTAATGCTTGAGAATCGAACCAACGACCTTGGTAAAGCAAACGACCTAAGCGTAAACCGTTAATGCGGTATTGTTCAATCGTATCTTCGTTGTGAATACCAGTCACTAAGCGCTCGTAAGCGATATGCAATAGAGCCATACCAGGCGCTTCATAAATACCGCGAGACTTAGCTTCGATGATACGGTTTTCAATTTGGTCAGACATACCTAGACCATGACGACCACCAATACGGTTCGCTTCAAGAATGAATTCCACTGGATCTTCGATCCGTTGGCCATTTAATGCAACTGGCATACCTTCTTCAAAAGTAATGCTCACTTCTTCTGGTTGAATTTCAACGTCGTCTTTCCAGAATGCAACGCCCATGATTGGGTCAACGATTTTAATACCAGCATTGAGATATTCTAAATCTTTGGCTTCATGCGTCGCACCCAACATATTTGAGTCAGTCGAGTAGGCTTTTTCTTTTGACATTTTGTAGTCAAAACCATTGTCGATCAGGAACTGTGACATTTCCGCACGACCACCCAACTCATCAATAAAGGTTTGGTCTAACCACGGCTTATAAATTTTAAGCGCTGGGTTGGTCAATAAACCATAACGATAGAAACGTTCAATATCGTTGCCTTTATAAGTTGAACCATCGCCCCAAATGTTGACGTCATCTTCTTTCATCGCGGTAACAAGCATTGTACCTGTCACTGCACGACCTAAAGGTGTGGTATTGAAATAAGGTACACCGCCAGTGCTGATGTGGAACGCGCCACATTGAATTGCTGCAATACCTTCAAGCGCAAGTTGTAAACGACAATCGATTAATCGAGCTTTGACTGCGCCGTATTGTTCAGCTTTCTTTGGAATCGCATCATAGTCATCTTCATCAGGTTGACCCAAGTTTGCAGTATAAGCATAAGGCTCTGCGCCTTTTTGCTTCATCCACAATAAAGCTGCTGAAGTATCGAGACCACCAGAAAAGGCAATCCCAACTTTTTTGCCTACAGGTACGTGCTGCAAGATAGTTGCATTATCAGTCATTGCTTGTCCTAACTTTTATGAGTAAAGACCCCGAACAGGTAGTCTTGGAGAATCAAAAATCGGAACTATTGTAACACTTTTCATTAAGCTTGTTTTCTTCAAAGAAAAACTATCCAGAAAATTTATGCTCTAATGGGTTCAGTTTTTTAGTTTTTAAGATTGAAAACATGATTGTTACAAGTGTTTTGACTTTAGTGTCAGCACTTTCTCAAAAAAAAGTCATAAACACGCATAAAAATTCAGTTAGAGTATTATGCAACAAGTTGCAAAGCCAAAAATATAGAAGGAATATCATGACTAGCTATGCAAATATTTTAAAGCCATTACATCTCGGATTTACGACCATTAAAAACCGTGTGGTCATGGGGTCGATGCATTCAGGCTTGGAGGATCGTTTTTTTAATTATCCTAAACTTGCTGCTTATTTTGGTGAGCGTGCCAAAGGTGGAGTTGGCTTAATCATCACGGGTGGGATTTCACCCAACCGTCAAGGCTGGCTATTACCTGCAGGCGGTACCATGAACAGTCTGGCAGATATTCCTCATCACCGTCTGGTCACACATGCTGTGCATAAGCATGGTGCAAAAATCCTGATGCAAATCCTGCATTCAGGTCGTTATGGTTATCATCCATTTTCGGTTTCTTCATCCCCAATTCAGGCACCCATTAATCCTTTTAAACCGCGTCAAATGTCAGATGCCCAGATTTTGGCAACTATTGAAGATTATGCCCGTTGTGCAAGTCTGGCAAAAAAGGCAGGCTATGATGGCGTGGAAATCATGGGTTCTGAGGGTTATTTGATCAATCAATTCCTGAGCAGTCATGTCAACAAGCGCACAGACCGTTGGGGTGGCGATATTGAAAACCGTATGCGTTTTCCCGTGGAAATCGTCAAGGCAATTCGTGCCAAAGTTGGTGAAAAATTCATTATTTGTTTCCGCCTGTCCATGCTTGATCTAGTGCATGATGGCAACACCATGCAGGAAGTGATCGTTATTGCCAAAGCATTGGAAAAAGCGGGAATCACACTTCTAAATACAGGAATTGGCTGGCATGAGGCGCGTATTCCAACTATTGTCACTTCAGTTCCACGAGCTGCATTTGTGGATTATACCGCCGAAGTTAAACAGCATGTTTCAGTACCAGTGATTGCGTCAAACCGTATCAATATGCCAGATGTTGCTGAAGAGATTGTTGCTTCAGGACAGGCGGATATGGTGCAAATGGCACGACCATTCCTCGCTGATCCATACTGGGTCAATAAAACTGCAACCAACCGTGTGGATGAAATTAATACCTGTATCGCTTGTAATCAGGCGTGTTTGGATCATGCCTTTAAAAATGAGCGTGTCTCTTGTTTAGTCAATCCACAGGCATGTTTTGAAACAGAACTGGTTTATATCAAAACCAAGAAACCAAAACGTGTTGCGGTTGTAGGCGGTGGTGTTGCAGGCATGTCGGCTGCAACAGTGGCGGCAAGTCGTGGTCATGCCGTAACCTTGTTTGAAGCCAATAATGATGTGGGCGGTCAGTTTAATCTAGCGAAAGTTGTTCCTGGAAAAGAAGAATTTCATGAAACCATTCGTTATTTTAAAGTTCAACTCAAACAAACAGGTGTGGATGTTCGCTTAAATACTAAGGTCAATCGTGAACAGTTGGAACGTGAAGGCTTTGATGAAGTGGTGATTGCAACAGGCGTAGTGCCACGCGCCTTAAAAATTCAGGGTAGTGATGCACCACAAGTCTTGTCTTATGCAGAAGTACTAAAAGGCGCTAAGGTTGGACATAAGGTTGCTGTGATTGGTGCAGGTGGTATTGGTTTTGATGTGTCAGAGTTTTTACTAAAACCACCCCATCAACCACAGCCACAACCATTAGCAGAATGGCAACGCGAATGGGGCGTTGATCCAAACCCTAATTATATTTCTGAAGGCGGTGTACAACGTCCAGAAGTTGAAATGCCTGTACGTCAGATTTATTTATTGCAACGTAAAACAACGCCTTTGGGTATTGGTTTGGGTAAAACCTCAGGCTGGGTGCATCGTGCACAATTGAAAAAGCATGCTGTGCGTATGCTGCGCGGTGTGCAATATAAGGCTGTAACTGACGAAGGCTTATGGGTTGAGCATAATGGCCATGACCAGTTATTGCGTGTGGATACCATTGTGGTGTGTGCAGGTCAGGAATCAGTAAAAGATTTAGTACCGCACGAGAATGAAACCACATTGGCAAAATATCATGTGATTGGTGGTGCAAAGTTAGCAGGTGAGCTGGATGCCAAGCGTGCAATCCGCGAAGGGGCAGAATTGGCCGCTAAACTCTAATAATTGATGAAACATTATGCATTTGAATACATTGCAGTTAAATTTCTCTTGAATAAAGAGGGCAAGCTTTGTATTCTTACGCACATGGAAGCGTGGCAGAGCGGTTTAATGCACCGGTCTTGAAAACCGACGAGGGTGTGAGTCCTCCGTGAGTTCGAATCTCACCGCTTCCGCCAAATTCAAGTTTCTGACACTGTTTAACACTGTATAAGTTTTTGATTTATAAGGTTAAAGTTGGAAATCTACAATATGACAAGCCGTGACGCACTATACCAATCGGTAGTTATAAAGTAGTAAAAAATGCAGTAAGATTATTTCTTACTGCATTTTTTTATGTCTGAATTATGGCAACTCGTGGAATCAATAAACTTAGTGCTTTACAAGTTAAGAAAGCCAAACCTGATCCTGACAAGATGTATAAGCTGTCAGATGGGGGAAATCTGTATCTGCGTATTGACCAAAGCGGTAGCAAGTACTGGATATTCAATTACACACGCCCATTCTTAGGCAAGCGTAACGATTTATCTTTGGGTACTTATCCTGAAGTTTCACTGGATGATGCTCGCACTATACGTGATGAATATAAAAAACTCATCAAGCAGGGCATAGACCCAGCAATGGAGCGGATTGAAACCAAGTCTCAGAAACAGAAAGAAGCAGAAAATACCTTTCGTATTGTTGCTGAAGCATGGTTATATAAACGTGAGTTGGAACAAAAGCAGGATGACGAAACGATCCGTCGCTTAAAGCATGATGTTTATCCTTATATTGGTGATTTAATCTTTCCACAACTTACCCTTGAAGTACTTGAGGCTAAAGTCTTTAAACGGATTATTGATCGTGGGGCTTTATCTGTTGCCAAGCGTCTTAAATCAGACCTCAACCAGATTTTTAAATCGGCACGTAAAAAGAAGCTGATTCAATATAACCCTATTGAAGATATTGACCTACCTAAACCGCAAGGTGGTAATTTTGCAGCCGTGACCGAAGAACAGGATTTAGCACCAATGCTAAACAAAATCTGGAATTACTCACAGATACATGCACGCTGTTTGCTCACCACACAGGTTGCTTTGAAAATATCTGTACTGACCTTTCAGCGACCTGGCGAAATACGTCAGCTTAAAAAAGAGTATTACTACCCCCAAGAACGCTGTTTTAAATTTACTGCCAGTAAAACCAAACAGCTACATATTGTTCCCCTGTCAGATCAGGCATTTGGGTTGATTGAGTCAATCATTGATTTACATCCATACAGTGAATACATCTTTGTAGGTCGGGATGGTAAAACCTGTATTTCTGACAATACCATCAACTCCGCTTTAAAACGCTTGGGCTATGGTGGTGAACAGACAGCACATGGTTTTAGGGCAACCGCACGTACCATGCTGGATGAAATTCTGGAGCAGCGAGTGGACTTCATTGAGCATCAGTTGGCACATAAGGTAAAAGACAATAATGGTACGGCTTACAACCGAACTAAGTTTCTGAATAATCGCAGGGAGATGATGCAGGAGTGGGCTGATTATTTGGAATCCCTGCTTGAACCTGATTATACTGTTGAGGAAGAAGAAAGCCTGTCATAAGACAGGCTGTTTCAATTTATGCAGCTTTCATTGTCTTTTGTTCAAGCCAAGCATTGATTTGGCTTTCCGTCCACGTTGGCATACTGGCGGTTAAGTATGTCGGTTCAGGAAAATCACCCCGACGAATCATCTTCCAGAAAGTTGATTCCGCAACATTCAACAAGCCTTTGGTTGCAGGCTTGTGAGACAACCGACGTCTGCGACCACTACGGTCTACATAGTCCTTTGCTGGGCGTTCAGGATAGTTCACCAAATCCTTGACACGATAGCGAGCTTCTAGCATTACACTCTCCCTTTATCATGCCAGTCACCTTTCTTTGATTGGCGCTGTTTATTAGCTTCATAAACTTTATAGTTTTCCAGATATATTTTATCCAGATATTCAGCTAGCTCATATAAGTGTACAAACCACTCGCATTTCTGACTATCATCAAGACGATAGCATGAAATGGGTAATTCACTATTGCGTGCTTTTTCAAACAGCTTATTCAAGCTGATATGCCCAAAAAATTCATCGCGAATAGCTGACAATTTAATGTGTACAGCTCTGTACTTGAAGAACAGATAATCTGTAGTGGTTAAGGGGCACTGCTTTACCTCAGATGCGCAGGTGTCTTTGTAGTCCATACTGACTCCAGTTTACTTGGTTAGTATTCATCAAGCCATTCGGGATGCTCCGTTGAGCAACTCCTCTAAAACTTGATAACACCTATAGTAAAAATTTATATTTTGTGAATTAATACGCTAAATGGGATGTTCCACTTTGTAAAAAATATGCCTAGACTATCTAACGCTGAAAACACCGCCCTCAACATTCTGGATTACTTGTTTTTCCATGATGTCGCGTCCGTATCAAACTATTCAGTTCTCAAACATAATTTCTACAATGAACTTGGAAGAGTACTGAATATTATAATTTTAGGCTTTGTACACGACAAAAAAAGACAACTCATTGAAATAATGGCATAATACTTG
>CAZKJI010000028.1:0-20347 GCA_964553005.1 uncultured Acinetobacter sp.
TTTACATCAATAATGGCTTCATTTAATGTCAGCATACTTTTTGAAACACCACCATACTTTTATCTGAGTCTAAGCCGAGAAATTCACCAACAATTTGTGTTGTAATAATTTCAATATCAGTTAAAGCTGGTGGGAAGCCTCTAGTTCTCAAAGGCTTAGTAACAATGAGGGCATACAATTCTTCTATGATTAAGTATATAGAAATGATAAATTCGTAAATGGACATAACTGAGTTTGTTTTCTTGGTTGAAAATTAAATTGGGTTATGTCCTTTGTATTTCAATGACTTAAAAAGTTGAGATTCGCGTACTATTTCTTATTTTGAAGTACGATGAACAACTTGCAACTTTAAGCGACTATCCAAAAGCTACCTATTTCATGCAGTTACAATTGATTCAATCAGAATTTTAATGTGGGTTTTAATGTGAGACAAAAATACAGGTAAAAAATAAGCCCTTGTAAAATAAGGGCTTTTTTAATATTTGGCGGAAGCGGTGAGATTCGAACTCACGGAGGACTCACACCCTCGTCGGTTTTCAAGACCGGTGCATTAAACCGCTCTGCCACGCTTCCAATGGCGGCTATCATATAAATAAAAGATCAGCTTGGCAAATATTTTATTTAAAAGCTCATACCGAATGCTCAAAATAAAAGCAAAAACCTATTATTTTAAGCATTTTCAGGTTTTTCATATCGAATTGAATTGATATACCATACTTTTTTACCTAATGGTGTTTGCACCTCAACCTCATCATCCACCTGTTTACTTAACAGCGCCCGCGCCATAGGAGATTCAATTGAGATATGCTGAGGATGATGGTCGTAGATTTCATCCACCCCCACGATACGCAAGGTTTTCTGTTCACCATCATCATTCTCGATTTCAACCCAGGCACCAAAATAGACTTTTCCCTCTTGCTCAGACACAAAGTCAACAATTTTCAACTCCTCTAAACGCTTACCCAAATAGCGAACACGACGATCTATTTTCCTAAGTAATTGTTTATTATATTGATAATCTGCATTTTCTGAACGATCACCCAAACTTGCAGCCCAGTTTACCTTTTTGGTGATTTCTGGACGTTCGTCATGCCATAGTTTTTTTAATTCAGCAACCAGCAAGTCATGCCCATTACGTGTGATCAAGTTCGATTTCATATTTAAAAACGCTACAACAACAATACATTTACAAGTTTTTGCATTGTATTCCTTATTTCAACACGACTAAAGTGTATAAATTTTATTCTTTTTCAAATCATGTGTTTGTGATGTATTTCTCATATTTTTACTGATCAAAATTTGACAAGCTCCTTTTTGACGCTTAAGATGCGCCCCTAAGTTAGTTTTTTTGTTTATTTTATATACACTTTGTAAATGATGTGAAACATTTTCATCATTTTTCCATTAACCCAATGTCATTTTGAATGACGTTCATGACTTGCCCACCCCGATTTAATTTATCAACTTTTAGAAGTTGTGGTGAAGTTTTGCCTCAATTTTTAGGGCATAAATTACCTGTAGCGGAGACAACATGCACAGTAATTCAAGTTCTGGGTCTAGGCCTAGCCTTAACTCTTTATCTTCCAAGCTACCATTCCAGGCCCTTGCTTTAGGCATCGTCATTATGCCATTCAATAGCTTGAATGCAGAAAAATCACATCAATACAACACGGTTGTGACAACCAATGTTTTAACAGTGGTTGCAGTTGAAAACCCAACCACTGTTTTTAAAGACGGTCAGTTTCTGCATGGTTTCGGCTATGATTTAGCCCGCAACTATGCACAGAGCCTCAACGTAAAACTTGACTTTAAAACTGTTCCAGACAATTCAACCGCATTGAAATGGCTTGCCCAAGGCAAGGCGAACCTAGCCATGACCACGGCAACACTTGCCACAATTGAGAGCAAACAATTGGTTTCTTTCTCGGCAAGCTGTGGTGATCAAGCAAGTTTAAGTCGTAACGGACTAAATCCCCAGCTTAACTGGGTGTTTAAACAGGCTGATGATCCTCTTACCCTGACAGCCAGTGGTTTTGTCTGTCAGAGCAAGCAATCAGGCACCACTCAACAACTCGCCTCTTTCTATAATCGGAATGTGGTCAAACCTGAATCTTGGTCGACTATTCAGAAAGACCTGAATCAACGCTTACCGATTTATAAGGCGAGCTTTAAGCAAAGTGCCTCTAAATATAATTTAGATTGGCATTTGCTCGCTGCTATTGGCTATCAAGAATCTTATCTTAAACCCACTTCAGTCTCTCCCACTGGCGTGCGTGGTTTGATGATGTTGACCAATAGCACCGCTCAAGCAATGGGTGTGAGCAACCGATCTGATCCAATACAAAGTATTCAAGGTGGTGCAAAATATTTTGATCTAATGCTAGATCAATTTTCAAATGTCCCTTATCCAGACCGTAATTGGTATGCTTTGGTTGCTTATAACATGGGACCAGGTGCAGTCAATCAGATTCAAAACCGAATCAAAACCCAAGGAAAAAACCCAAATCAATGGGTAAATTTATATGATTATTTACAGCGTAACCAAGCGCGAAATGGTCGATATAAACAAGCAGTTCAATACGTGACACGTATTCGAACTTACTTAGAACATTTAAAGACCAACAGTCGTATTGATGTCTAAGTTGAAAATAAAAAAGCTTACCGAGAGGTAAGCTTTTTTATGAAAAAAGGACTTAAGCAGTTTGCTCAAGTACTTTCTTGAATAAATCTTTTTGTTCTTGGCTTGGCTTCGCTGTTTGTAAAGCCATAAGTTGAGACATATCGCCTTGTACTTTGATTTTACCAGTCATAAACGCTTGCATCGCAGCAGCCATATCAAACTCTAAGAATACTTTACGTAATGTTTCAGCATCCATATTTAAAGTTGTTTTAGCATTTGCAGACAAACCTTTTTGGATTTTACCAGCATCTAAGGCCAATTCGGTATTACCAGCCGCATCTGTTACAACTAAGTTAATCGCTAAATTCGCAAGTGCTGGTGGTAAATTTAAATCACCTGCTTCAGCAGTCAGTTGCTCAACAGTTGCAAACCAATCATCAGTTAAAAATGCAGCCATGATTCTTCCTCAAATGTATTTGTTCAATTTCTTGTGCCATCTATCCAGACAGCATCACATGAAGCAATTTGCTTGTGCCCTGTTATAGCATGTAATTTTTGGTTTAGGCTATGCTTTTTTGTACCTTGAATTGATTTTTTAGGTGCTTATTGCTACCTTTGTTGCTTATTGGTCAAAATTTGATTTTTTTAAAGCAGATCTATTTCAAAATAAAATAATAACAAGAACCACAATATAGACCTTGTCATATATTGCGGTCACATTATTCATTATGGCAAAAACTTGTATGGATTATTCGGCAGCAAAACTGAGATTCACCACATCCAGACGCTTCTTCATGTCTTCTGGGTCTTTCATATCAAATTCACGTTGCCCATCCAAGGCTTCGAAATCAAACAATTCACGGTCAGCCAACTGTGATGGAGAAACGTTCTGTAAAGCACCAAAGATACTGTGTAAGCGCTTTGGATGTTGTTTATCCCATTCACGCAGCATGTCATTGATGATGGCTCGCTGTAGATTTTCCTGTGAACCACACAGGTTACACGGAATGATGGGAAACTTACGCAATTCCGCATACTTGATAATGTCTTTTTCCTCGACATAAGCCAAAGGACGGATCAGGATATTCTTTTTATCTGACGACAGTAATTTTGGTGGCATTGCCTTGAGGCTACCACCATGAAACAGGTTCAGGAAGAACGTGGCCATAATGTCATCACGGTGATGACCCAATGCGACCTTAGTCGCGCCAATCTCCTGAGCAAAGCCATAGAGGGAGCCACGGCGCAGGCGTGAACAGACCGCACAGTAGGTCTTGCCCTCAGGCGTTAAACGCTTGGTGATGGTATAGGTGTCTTTTTCAAGGATATAGTAGGGAATGTTGTTCTCTTCCATATAACGTGGCAGAACATCTTCTGGGAAGCCAGGTTGTTTCTGGTCCAGATTCACCGCAACAATATCAAAATTGATTGGTGCAATACGCTTGAACTGCAACAGGATATCCAGCAAGGTATAGCTGTCCTTACCGCCTGAAACGCAGACCATGACCTTGTCACCATCCTCGATCATGTTGTAATCACGAATCGCATGTCCAACTTGACGGCGCAGCTTTTTCAACAGGCGATAATATGCCGAACTGGTCGGAAGTTCAGGCTTGAAATTAAATCCTTGGTTGGACTCGACTGGCGCGTACATAGACGTGATTTACCCATAAACAAAAATACCGCAAGATTTTATCTGATTCCGAAAAAATCCGCACCTAAAGAATTTTCCAATTTCCCTGAATCGTCATATTTGGGCTTCATACTGGTAAAATTCTGGCCCAGATCAGTAAAAATAGGCGGGATTGCTTATATTTCAAACTTTTCCACAGTTTTCCACAAAACCTGTGGATAAAATTGTGGATTTCTACGCTATTGACAAACTGTTTTTATCTTAAAATAAGGCGTTCGATTAGATTGATTATTTTTTAACCAATATTTTTATTAAAATAAAATCAATATGTTATATAAGTCAATACTTCGATTTTAAAAAAAATTTTTAATTTTTTTTGCTGAACATTCGCACAAAATGACTTGATTTTTGCCAGATAGTGAAAAATAAAAAAATTGTAGCCAAAGTACTTTTTATGCTTTTTTTTGTTAAACTGCTGTAAGGAACTAAGCTCATCTTTTGTGAATATTATAACGATGAACAAAACAACTTATTTTTTTGCTCTTTGTTTGGGGTCAATCGGTTTTTTTGATAGCACAGTATCGACCACGTATGCTGGGCAGACTATTTATCAGTTTAAAGACACCAATGGCACTACCCTGCTGACCAATCGCAAGAAAGCAGAATATAATCATTTAAAAGTGGTGAAAGCCACCTATTATCCTGATAGTAACATTCACAGTTATAGCAACTGGGGTGCAAGCGAAGCCTCTGTTCTACCAAGCTACAGCCGTAACAAAAACGCATTTGACCAACTGATTCGGCAGGCCGCCCAGCAACACGGCGTTTCCGAAGGTTTGGTTAAGGCCATCATGCACACAGAATCTGGCTTTAATATTAACGCACGCTCACCTGTAGGAGCACAGGGCCTGATGCAACTGATGCCTGCCACAGCACGGCGCTTTAATGTCAGTAATGCCTACGACCCACAGCAGAATATTTTTGGTGGAGTCAAATATCTGAGCTGGCTATTAAAACGTTTTAACGGTGACACCCGTCTTGCAATTGCGGCATACAATGCAGGTGAAGGAAACGTGGACAAATATGGTGGCATTCCCCCATTTCGTGAAACTCAGGACTATGTACGCCGTGTCACCAGCCGACTGCAAAACCTCTATTCATCAGGTCTAGGCAGCCCACTTTCTGATTCAAGCAGTAATCCTCCAAGTGGTCAGCTGCTGGCACAATCCGCCAATTATGCTACCAGTACCAGCAACAATCCTGAACCTGCACCAACGGTCAAACAGTACAACCGTCAAATTATTACGCTGTCGGATGGTACTTTCACTGATGCACCGATGGGAACATATACCACCAGCAATGCCACTGCATCTGCCCGAATCCGCTTGAGTGACTAGCAATTTACTCATCTATTCTCATTTTATGATTTTTAGAGATTTTTTATAAAAAATTGCTTTTAAGTCTCTGTTTAAGCGTCAGTTCATTGCTTTATTGATTAAATGTATCAATCCCTATTTTTTTCTTGAATTTTTGGGGTTCACCCTGCATATTAACGGTATGGTTTATAATTTATAAATCAGATCAATTTTTCTTTATAAGAGGGTTTTCTCAATGATGCGGATTGGTTTGTTCTTGCTAACCAACCTCGCGGTACTGGTTGTAGCTGGCATTATCCTGTCACTCTTCGGTGTCGGTAGTTACCATGGCGCGGGTGGCTTGAATCTAGGCAACCTGATGGTCATCTGTTTTGTCTTTGGTATGGTGGGTTCTATTATTTCCCTTTTCATGTCGAAGTGGATGGCTAAAAAAACCACTGGGACAGAATTAATTGACCCAAATGCACCCCGTAGTCAAGCAGAAGCTTGGTTATTGCAGGAAGTCGCGCAATTATCGCAACGTGCAGGCATTAAAATGCCTGAGGTTGGTATTTTCCCATCGTACCAATCCAATGCATTTGCAACAGGTTGGAATAAAAACGATGCGCTGGTTGCCGTTTCCACGGGCTTACTTGAGCGCATGAATAAAGATGAACTTCGTGCCGTGCTTGCCCACGAAATCGGACACGTTGCCAATGGTGACATGGTGACACTGGCCTTGATTCAAGGTGTGGTCAACGCTTTCGTGATGTTCTTTGCACGTGTCGCAGGTGACTTTATTGACCGTAACGTGTTTGGTCGTGAAGATGGTGAAGCACCAGGCCTTGCCTATTTTGCCATTACCATTGTACTCGACATTGTCTTCGGTATTCTGGCCTCTGCCATTGTGATGTGGTTCTCCCGTCAACGTGAATACCGCGCAGACGAGGCTGGAGCACGTTTGGCTGGTAAACAGGCAATGATTTCTGCTCTACTTCGTTTACAGGCAGAATCAGAAATGCCAGATCAAATGCCAAAAGAAATGAAAGCATTTGCAATTGCGGAAGGTAAGGAACAAGGCTTTAGCTTAGCGGCTTTATTCCAAACTCACCCAACGATTGAACAACGTGTTGCCGCTTTACAGCAATTAAATGTTCAATAATCAGTATCAGATAAATGATAAAGCCTCCGTTATGGAGGCTTTATTTTTGCTTAAAATCTAGTGTGCTTGGAAAGATTGATAAAACTGCCACAGATAACTAAAACCTGCCCAAACCGCAACAAGCAATAAAATTAGTACGGCAATACCCAGCAAGTCAGGAATTCTTAACCAAATCCAGCTTACGATTGGATTACGCCAGAATGCCGAGGTTTTCTGCTTTTGCTCAAGGGATTCATGCAGGAATGGATGCACCACATGAATATCACTATGCACTTGATATTCCTCACGGATATGATCATGTACGATTTCCAGTGTTTTGCGACTTGGACGAATGAACACGTCAAACAGAGTACCCACAATCGGCACGAAACCCACCAGCATATCCATAATCGCCAGTCTGACCACACCATTCAGTTTATGTTGTGGAATACCCACTTCCCTTGCCTTTTTAAAGGCGTAGAGTGTCAGGACAAAACCTGCAATATCGCCTGCGAAAGGAATGGTACTCAGTGCGGCATCAGCCCCTACGCCCTGCTTGGTAAATGGAATCCTGACCAGACTGTCCATCGTGTTGGCGAATTTTGCCAGATCACGTTCCACCGCAATCGCCTGCTGCTGGGTTAATTTTTTTTGTGTTGGACCAGTCATTCACTCAACCTAGAAACGTTGTTTATGCTTGAGAATAAAGTAGTTTTTAGGCTTTGTCGGTACAATTATTATTACAGCTCAGAATAAAATCATTGAAGCAATTAATAATTCAGGTCTATGAGCTTAACTCATAGACCTGATCATTCATTTGCACTGAATTTTAAAGATTGTCTTATTCAGTGGTTTCCAGTTTGTGTTTAGGCTGGAACATACTGGCAACCAGTACAAACATAAATGGAATAAAGATCAGCACCAGCACCGTCCCAAAAATCACTCCACCCAAAACACTGATCCCAATTTCCTGACGGCTGACAGCACCTGCCCCAGAAGCAAACACCAAAGGAATCACGCCCGCCCCGAAGGCAAAAGATGTCATTAGAATCGGGCGTAAACGCAAGCCTGCACCCTGTAATGCCGCCTGAATGGCATTTTTCCCCTGTGCCTGCGCCATTGCCGCAAACTCAACAATCAAAATCGCATTTTTACAGGACAAACCAATGGTGGTGAGCAAGGCAATCTGGAAATACACATCATTCGGTAAACCAAAACTATGTGCAAAGATAATACTGCCTCCAATCCCCAGAGGAATTGCAGTCATCACTGCCATTGGAATACGCAAACTTTCATATAAGGCGGCCAAGCATAGGAAAATAAATGCAATCGAGATTAAATACAGCCAGATGGCCTGATTGGTTGATTGCTTTTCCTGATAGGAAAGTCCTGTCCACAATAATCCCAGCCCCTGCTGCTGGCCCACCAACTGCTCAATGTCGTTCATGGCCTGCCCAGAGGATTGGCCAGTGCCGACATTGGCTTGTAGTTGCAGGGCGCTATAGCCCATATAACGCTGCACAATACTTGGATTGCCAGCCCAAGTGGTATTTGAGAAAGAGCTGAATGGCACCATCTGGTTTTGACTGTTGCGGACTGACCATTGATATAAATCTTCTGGTTTGGAACGAAACGGCGCATCACCCTGTAGAATCACCTGCTTAATCCGTCCCCGATCAATAAAGTCATTGACATAGGTTCCACCCCATGCCGTTGACAAGGTGCTGTTGATATCATTCAAATTCAGACCATTGACCAACGCCTGTTTATGGTCAATCTTCACATTCAGGGTGGTTTTACTGTCGGTTGACTGTTTGTCCAGATTTTCAAAGCTCGAAAATTTCTGACCGAGCTGTTGTAGCTGTTTAAAGCTTTGATCAAGGAATTGATCACCCTGACCATTCAGGTCCTGAATCCAGAAATCAAGGCCATCGGTTGAACCTAGACCATTTACCGAAGCAGGTAAGCTCACATTAATCTGGGCATTGGGAAATTGGCTAAAATATTTAAGTGCACGCTTACGAATGGCTTCGGCGGAATTTTTCTCTCCTGTGCGTTCATCCCAATGATTCAGTGCAATAAAACCCTGCCCTAAGTTTTGCCCTGTACCTGAGTTATTGCGTCCATAACGAATCAGTACCAGCTTGACGTTGTGTTGTTCATGCTGGAGAAAATATTGTCGAATTAACTCACCCACTTCCTGGCTTTTGGACAGTGGTGCGCTATCCACCAGCCTAAATTGCACACTTAAGATTCCTTGATCCTCTTTCGGCAAGAAACTGCTTTGCAAGCCTTTATAGAACAGGGCAAATACCGCAATCAATGCAATAAACACCACCAGAACAAGGGCTTTATAGCGCAATGTGGTCTGGATTAAATTCAGGTATTTGGTTTTTAAACTTTCAATCCCGTTATTGAAGTGAACAGCCCATTTTTTAGGTTGATGGTTCGGTTTTAAAATCAAGGCACACAAAGCAGGCGTCAGTACCAAAGCCACCAACAGTGACAATATCATGGCAGCAACCAGGGTAATGGAGAACTGGCGATAGATCACGCCAATTGAACCTGCAAAGAAAGACATTGGAATAAAGACCGCAGTCAGCACCAGTGTAATCCCAATCAGTGCACCACTAATTTCCTGCATTGATTCAGTGGCAGCCTGTTTGGGAGAGAGATGCTGCTCATGCATCAATCTTTCCACGTTTTCCACCACCACAATGGCATCATCCACCAGCAGACCAATCGCAAGGACCAAAGCAAATAAGGTTAAAGTATTGATACTAAACCCAAGCAACTCCAGCACAGCAAAAGTCCCCAGAATCACAATCGGTAATGTAATCGCTGGAATCAGTGTGGCACGCCAGCTTTGCAGAAACAGGAACATCACCAGAATCACCAGACCAATAGCCTCAACCAATGTCTTGACCACTTCCTTGATAGATTCCTGCACAAAAGGCGTGTTGTCTCGTGGATAAACGATTTTATAGCCAGCAGGCAGTTGGCTGGATAACTCATCCAGCGTCTGATGAATCAGTTTAGAGGTCTGGATGGCATTGGCACCCGAAGACAGCGAAATGCCCAAACCTGCTGCTGGATAACCATTAATAGTGTTAAAAGACTGGTAATTTTCTGCTCCAAGCTCAATACGGGCAATGTCCTTAAGTAAAACGAAACTGCCTGAGACATTGGATTTCACCACGATTTGCTCAAAGTCCTGAATGGTTTTTAATCGGGAGCCCGAGGTCACCTTTGCATTGAGATATTGACCATCCACCACAGGCAGGTCACCAATCGCACCTGCGGCAACTTGCGTATTTTGAGTGCTAATCGCTGCAACAATGTCATTGGGGATCAGGTGGTACTGGATCAGTTTATTGGGGTCCAGCCAAATTCGCATGGCATATTGCGAACCAAACACATCAGTTTCCCCCACCCCATCAATACGGTTTAGGTTGTCCAGCACATGGGTGGAAAGATAGTCTGATAAGGTGATGTTGGTTGATTTTCCAGTGCTGTCATATAGCCCGATCACCATGAACGTATCGCCGAGCGACTTACTGACATTGACGCCCTGACGCTGTACGGCATCGGGTAAACGTCGAATCACACCACTGATTTTATTTTGGACCTGAACCTGTGCGGTATCTGGATTGGTGCCATTTTCAAAACTGATGGTAATACGGCTACGGCCTGAAGCATCACTGGTTGAACTAAAATACAGTAAATGATCCAATCCCTGTATTTGCTGCTCCAACACCTGAGTGACACTCTGCTCAACAGTTTTGGCATCTGCACCACTATAGCTTGTTGAGACTGTGATTTTAGGCGGTGCAATATCAGGATAACGCTCCACAGGTAAGTTGAGAATCGCGAGTATCCCTAACGCCATGACGACAATGGCAAGTACACCTGCAAAAATGGGTCGCTCAATAAAAAACTTGGATAGCACGGCTGTTCATTCCATGGTTGAAACAGTCAATTTTTCAAAAACATAAACAAATATGGTGACTTTCAGCATATGATCATTACCGAGCTTTCCAGCAAACACCATCTCTATTAACATATCATTGCAAAAAGCGAAAATTGCGGAGAAATAATGGATTTTGGAGACTTAAGGGAAATAATTTTAATGTTCATTCCCATTAGAAATTAAGCTGGGCTAATCAATTTAATTTGCTGTGCAATCAAATACTTCCCAATTTTTAATTGACACATCCTCCACTTAAACCGATATTAGCACGCTTGTTACTCTCTCCCACTGTATTAGACCCATATGAAAGCCAGCTTAAAAAATTTTAAGATTTTGCTGCTTATCGTGCTGCCTGCATTCATCACGGGTGGTCTGTTGAGTTTTGCTGGAAATTTAACCGATGGTTTACGACTGGGCTTCCTATCCTTGCCTGGTGTTGTTTTCACGTATCTTGCGATTACGCGTCATAAAAATTACTGGTATATCCTGTCTATCCTCTGGTGGCTGGTTGCATGGATAGATGCCTTGCTACGCTCAAGTACATGGTTTTTATTCAACAGTGATAATGAAGCCTATTTTATTATCGAGGCAGTTGCCAACACCAACAAGCAGGAAATTCTGGAGTTTTTTCAGCTTCATCTCGCCTTGCTGGCTGCTGTCCTGTTCAGTCTTGTGGTGTTGCTTGGCATTTATAGCTATGCTGTTTTTAAATTAGTTAAACCTTTACATTTTAGCCAGCTCTGGAATAGTCGCATCTATCAGGGTTGCATCATTTTTCTGATATTGTTAACTGTAACCAGTTATTTAATGAAGCCCTCGCGCAAAGTTCATCCTGTGGTATTTTGGCAAGACTATCATGCCAAAATCCAGAATTTTAAAGACAGGATCAAGCAACATAAAGCTGTACATCAGCAATGGGATCTCAGCGCAAAACAAAATCTGGTCTTAACAGATCAGGCAAAGGGCAAACAAACCCATGTGCTGGTACTTTCAGAAAGTATCACCAGCCTGAATTATGGCATATGTGGCTATCCACGAGATACCACACCAGAACTCACTAAACGACTGGACCAGCTTAAAGTGTTTTGCAATGCCTTTTCACCTGTTCCATCCACCATCAATGCCTTACGGGTTTTATTGACGCAAAGTCCCGCATCGGAACATGAGAAATACTCACCTGAGAGTGTGCTGGCCTATGCGCGAGCAGCAGGCTATAAGATTTACTGGATCAGCAATCAGGACGATGTTTATCTCTCCTCCCTTTTTGGCTCCTATACAGATAAAGCCATTTATAAAAACAGGCGTTCAGGGCGTAGCAGCAGTTCTCTAGATGAAAACCTGCTCTCTGATTATCAGCAGGCACTGGCTGACCCTGAACCGAAAAAATTGATTATCCTGCATTTGATTGGTGCCCATCCAAACTATCAGGAACGTTATCCAGCAGCCTTTAACCGCTTTACCAGTGCCAGTAATGATGCGGTAGAAACTGACCTTAAAAACAGGAATATTGATCCGTGGATTCGTTCGCTACGCAACGATTATGACAATGCCGTGTTATATGAAGATTCCTTGCTGGCCAGATTTCTGGATGAGTTGCAGGCCGATCATGTACCCGACTTCAGGTCATTCATAGTGGTGTCGGACCATGGCAATGAAGTTGGGCATGAAATCGACCACGCAGGTCACAGCCCAAATACCAAAGCAGGTTATCAGGTTCCCGTGATTATGTGGTATGACCATATTCCTTCAACGGGTGTGGATAAAACCAGAACACTGAACACCGCAGAACTAGACGATAATCTGATGCATATCATGGGGCTTAAAGAAAAGTCAGCATCAAAACGGACGTACTGGCTGGATGACAATTATCAGTTTAGCCCTGAAGAAAATTGGCCTTATTGGAAACATAAGTCATAACACACTGAATATCCAGCTTGACCATAGGGTAAAACTGGATTTTTTATAGTGATCCTAGCAATTGCTTGCGTTACCCAGGTCGCAATATGCTTACGGCTGGTCCAGTAGGTTGCCAGCAGGCTAACTGGATGACATCATTATGGAAAGATTCTCATGTTAAGCAATCACAAATTCTTTATTTTATTCACTGATATTTTTATCATGATTTGAGATTATAACTATTTTTCAACCCAAGCTTATGTTATAAAAATCTATCACTTATTTTGAAATCATGCTCATGTTGGCAAAGCAAGTTTCATCTACACGCCTGATTATGATTCTGCACAGCATTCCCGCCAGTGCGGCATGGCGACGTGTCTGCATTTTAATGCGGGGGACTTTGCAAATATTCAGCCGATGACTATTTAAAAGCATCATTTGAACAGCAAGGTCGCCTCCGTAGCGACCTTTTTTATTGTCTTATTTTTTTAAATCTAAAAAAACCACACCGTTGTACTCGCAACGATAACAGGAGATTGCTCATGTCACAGTTTCAGCAAAAGAATTTTATACAGACCACACAGGTACAACCGACTGTAGTCCCTGCCAACCCTCGCCTTGCTACAGTCGGTCAATTCATTGCTGTGGTGCTGATCTGGTCATTGACCCCATTGGCAGCCGTCTGGACAGTGCATGAAATTCATTGGGCGTGGGGCTTGTTTCTACGATTCAGCATTGCCATTCCTCTGGCCCTGATTTGTCTATTTTATTTTCGTCTAAAACTCATCATCAATCAAAAATCCCTGATGAGTTATGCCGCAGGAGCATTGGGCTTGTTTGGTTCAATGACCTTTTGCTATATCGGCGCAACCCGAATTTCATCGGGCATGATCTCGATTATTTTTGGTACAGCACCATTATGGTCAGGCTTGATTGCGGTGTTTATTTTAAAGCGTGAACACTTTTTAAAACGTCAATGGTATGGACTGAGCCTTGCCATTTTCGGTTTAGCACTCACGATGGGAATTGGCGCTAATCATATTCAGATGGATATGCTGGGCGTTGGCTATGTGATGCTGGCCGTATTTCTTTATGTCATTTCAATGTTTGCTGTGGCGAAAGTGGGTGCTGACATCCATCCAATCATTCAGACCACAGGTTCAACTTTGGTGTCATGGTTGGGCTATGTATGCATGCTACCATTTTTCCTGAATGACATGCCAACGCAATTACCGAGTTTACAGGCAAGTCTTGGTATATTGTATAGTGCGTTGTTTTCTTCGGTATTGGCGATGATTTTTTATTTTCACCTCATCCAGAAGTTGAATCCAACCACAGTGATGCTGATCACAATCCTTACCCCTGTATTGGCCACCTTTTGGGGTGTATTGTTTAACCATGAACCCCTTAGCTCGAATTTGATTATGGGTTTAATTTTCCTATGTCTGGGACTGTCTTTATATGCCTATCGCAACAAAGCCCGTGTGTTGTAACCATTAAAAACTGATAGGTCAGCCAAAATGATCTATCAGTGGATAGTATCGATTGATGTAGCACAGTAAACTGTAGCCACTCACATTGTGAGCTCCCAAAGATTTGTTCAAGGATGAAAAATCAATGCGTACCTCCCTTTTATGGCTATGGTTTGGCTTAGTTTTAGCATTACAGGGCTGTATGCACACCGCCGTTCAACCAGTCTCTGCACAGGTCAAGGCCAGTGAGTTAAAACAGCGTTATTATCAGGCAAAGACTATCGCTCGAGATGGCACGGTACTGGCTTTTACTGTGTATCAGCCGCATTTACAGGTCGGGCAAACCGCGCCCCTACTGTTACATACACATGGTTTTGGCTTGTCCCGTATGAAACGTCCTGACCTGAGCCTGTATGGTTTTCTGCTACCCACTGGGCAAGTGGCAAAAACAGCGTGGCAGAATGGTTACTGGGTCATCAGTTTTGATCAGCGTGGGCATGGCAACAGTCAGGGTAAAATTCGCCTTGCCGATCCTGAAAAGGAAGCTCAGGATGTGATCAGCATCATGAATTGGGCTGAACAACATCTTCCTCAATTGGCAAAGAATCAGAACGGTGTCCGTGCAGGCATGATTGGTGAGTCCTATGCAGGCGGCATACAATATCTGGTTTCTGCCTTAGACCCACGCTTACAGGCGATTGTGCCCATCACCACCTGGTATGACATTGTGAATAGCCTTGCGCCGAATGGGATTCCCAAAACTGACTGGATTACATTTTTGAATCTGATTGGTGACTGGTGGAACTGGAACAAATTTGACCCTGAACTCAAGCAGGCCTATGTCGATACCCAGCAAAGTCAATTAAAGACATCCACCTACAACTTTCTTAAAACCCATCAGGCCAGCTGGTTCTGTAAACATGGACAGCCGCCCAAAGCGGATGCTCTGATTATTCAGGGGTTCAGGGATGTATTGTTTCCATTTAATGAGGGAGTCAAGGCTGCACAATGTATTCAGAATGCCCAGCAAGAGGTACATTTAATCGGCGTTCAGGGTGGACATTTACAGCCTTTTGCCCAGCATTCTCCATTGGGGAATACACCATTTTGGTATATTGGCAAGTCAGTCAGTTGTGGTAATAAACAGCACTACAATTTGCAGGATACGATCATGGCATGGTTTAACCAGAAACTTAAAGATCAGGCATCTATTACATTGCCAGAATTATGTATTGACCATAGTCCTGTAAATCATCTGAGTGACCTAAAGCCAATGACCCCCTACACACTGAGCAAAACATGGATTGCTCCCACAGCAAAGCAGGCGGTATTTATTCCAATTCATCGTGCAACTCAAACCAGCTATATGGTGGGTTCACCACAGTTGACCCTCAACATTGAGTCAACATCTGGACAAATTGATCCAACGCTGTTTATTTCAGTGGCAATAAAGTCAACGAAAACAGGAAAATATAAAATTCTCAATGAACAGACTGCACCATTCAATCCAGCCAAAAAACGTCTTTATGATCAGGTTACGCTAGGCGCATCACAACAAGCTGGAGAAAGCCAAAGCATTGAGCTTCCTAGTGTCAATGCCAAATTAAACGCCGATGATACTTTGGGTTTACTCATCAACAGTGAAAGTGTGTATTATCAAAAAATCAAACAACCTAAAATTGAGGCAGAGATTTCAGGGCAAATTGTTTTACCCAAATTTTGGAGTGAGATGACAACAAAATAATAATGTCTTCAATAACGTTTTCGGGAGTGTGTCTTACCACTCCCGATTGGCAATCAACTCTTCCATTTCAATCTCGAAATATCCCGCCTCCTGCACAATCATCATCATGGCTTCGGCAATATAATCGGCTGCTGTATCATCCAGACTTGAGTCAAGGTCTTCAAACTGCGGTTTCATTTCGTTAATTTCAATCAGGGTTTGATGTGCGAAACGATAAATATCCGACTCAGATATGCCTGAACCTGCTACTTTTTTTGAGAACTGCTGAATATGCTGTTTGACTTCGGCCACCAGAATATCGGGATAATATTCATCGTCAAACATGGGGAGGAGTAAATCTTCAAACATACACAATAAGATGCCAATAAAACGCCATGCTTATAACATAATCTCATAAAAATCACGATATTTAGACATAAAAAAAAGCGATCTTTCCGACCGCTTTTAAAAAAGATAATTTAGTCTTTTTTAGCACTGAGATTTTTTGCGATTTTTGCCAATTCAACAAATTCCTCACGCATCATATAAGGGTCAGGTTTGGCGGATTGCTGCGCCAGTTGAATAATCTGATCCCAGCCCATTGCACCATTATATTCTCCACCTTTTAACTGCTGGGCATAGGAAGCTACTGCAATCGCAAAACGGGTATCATTACTGGCTTGGGATAAAGATTTACGACCTACTGGCACAGGCTGATTCAATAAAATACTTTTGTCCTGATTCGGTAATTTATAACGCACATTGACAAAGGCATATTCCGAGGTATTTCCTGCATTGGTTTTTGTCGGGGTTTGGTAGCGTGAATCATTGAGCCAGCCTTGCTGTCCCACTGGAATGATTTCATAAATTGCCGTAACGTTATGCCCTGCCCCGATATCGCCCGCATCAACTTTATCGTTATTGAAATCTTCCTGTTTCAACATCCGATTTTCATAGCCGACTAAGCGATATTCTTTTACCGTAGCAGGATTAAACTCGACCTGAATCTTGACATCCTGCGCCACGGTGGCAAGTGTGGAGGAAAGCTGACGCTGCACCACTTTTTTGGCTTCATTCTTATTGTCGATATAGCTGTAATTACCATCGCCTGCATCGGCAAGCTGCTCCATCAACTGTTCATTATAGTTGCCTGTTCCAAAGCCCAGTGTCGTGAGTGAAATACCACTTTTGCGCTTTTCCGCCACCATGCCTTTTAGGGTACTAAAATCTGTGATCCCGACATTAAAGTCACCATCGGTTGCCAGCAGAATCCGATTAATGCCATTTTTCAGCATGGCTTTTTCTGCCTGTTGATAGGCCAGTTGAATCGCCTGCTCGCCTGCGGTTGCACCACTCGCCTGCAAGGCATCAATCACACGTAGAATCTTGTCTTTTTGATCACCAGATGTCGGCTCCAGAACCAATTTCTCACCACTGGCATAGGTAATAATCGTTACCTTATCTTGTGGACGCAATTGCTCAGTCAATAAACGTAGAGTTTGCTTAACCAAAGGTAATTTATCTGGGGCATCCATACTGCCTGAGACATCAACAAGGAAAACCAGATTGGCTGGTGGTAACTGTTTGGTTGCCAAGTCTTTGGCTTGAATCCCGATTTTGATCAGTTTGGCATTTTCTTTCCACGGTGAATCAACAATTTCAGTCGTGACCGAGAATGGGTGAATGCTGTTTGGCTGTGGATATTGATAATCAAAATAGTTAATCATTTCCTCAACACGAACCGCATCGACTGGCGGCAAACGCCCATCATTGAGGAAACGGCGGGTATTGCTATAACTGCCTGTATCGACATCAATGCTAAAGGTTGAAACTGCCTGATCTGCAACCCGATGTACAGGATTCACATCATTTTTCTGGTATTTTTCGGTGTTTTGCTCTAAACGCTGGCGCTCCATTGCAGGTGCTGGCATGGCTGCAATTGCCAATACAGGACGAGGTGCCGCCATCGCTTTCATACTTGCAGACATGGCCTGATCATGGGCTTTTATTGCAATTTGGCGATGTTGTGGTTCAACTGATTGACAGGCGGCAATCATGCTGCCAAGTACAGTTAAAGTAAATATTTTTGCAAGATGATGCATGTTTCATTTTCCCAATTTTATTTATCTTTTCAAATGTATGGCTAGATCAAAATCATTAATTTCTAGAGATCGACATAATTATTCAATCGCATAATTAATGGTCACCACCACACGGGCAATTTTATTGATGGTGGCCTTGTCATAGGCTCCACCATAATCACTATCTTCATCCGAACCACTTTCAGGCAGAATGTAAAACGCACCCTGACTGGCCGAACGCATTGTGCCCACTTTCGCACCTCCCACTTTTGCAAACTCATTGGCACGGCTATAGGCATTCTTGGTGGCATTGGCAATCAATGACATTTTAATTTCTTCTAAATTAGACACCAGATAATCAGGTTTTTGAGTAATTGCAATGCCTTTCTCATCCAGCAAATAGGCATCTTTGGCTGCCTTTTCAATCTTTTGAATATCACGGCTATTGATCACCAAAGACTGCATTGCAATATAGCCTTTAAACTCACGGCGAGTACGCCCCTCATCCGTCTCCACCTCTTCATAATAAGACTGGGAACTCTTATTGCCCAATTGCATATCAGCGGCTTTAAATCCATGCTCCACAAAGAAATCCTGCAAGGTTTTCATTTGCTGATCAAGTAATTGATAAGCCAGTGGAATACTGTCTGAAGTATGGCTGGTTTGCAGGTTAATTTCCCAACGGGCCGAATCTGCCTGAATCGGTTTTTCTGCCAATCCCTTGACGGTAATTGAATTACTGCTGTTATTAAACTGCTTCACGGCATAGCCAATCACCGCAGCCGAAACAATAAATCCCAGACTAAGAATGAGTGCAAACACCCATAAGCTTTTATATGTAATTGTTTTATTTTCCATTTTTCAATATCACTCATTCTATTTAATCTTATGGAACATGCCATCAGAACTTTCCAATTTTATCAATGTGCTACCCTATTCTTGACTTAACATCATTTTCCAGACGTTAATGGCATCACTGGTGGCTTTGACATCATGGGCACGGACAATACTGGCACCCTGTTGAATACTGAGTAAATGCCCCACCACACTACCGACAACCCGTTCCTGTGCTGGAATAGCGTTTAAGGCTTCACCAATAAAACGCTTACGTGACAAACCTGACAGGATCGGATAGCCCATCTGGTTCAGCTTCCAGAATTCATTCAATAATTGAAAATTCTGTTGAGCATTTTTAGCAAAACCAAAACCAGGATCAAGGATGATATTGTGTTTTTTGATGCCTATTTTGAGTGCATGATCCAAGCGTTGCTGTAACTCATACATCACATCTTCAGTCACATCCTGATATTGATCCAACTGATTCATATTGGTCGGTTCACCACGCATATGCATCAACACCACAGGAATATTTAATTCAGCCGCCGTTTCTAAAGCTTGTGGACGAGTTAAAGCACGAACATCATTCCAGATATGCGCACCTGCTTTCACGGCAGCTCGAATCACCTCAGGCTGACTGGTATCAATCGATATGATCACATCATATTTTGCCAATGCTTCAACCACTGGAATAACCCGTTGAATTTCTTCTTCCAATTCAACAGGTGATGCATTTGGGCGTGTAGACTCTCCACCAATATCAATAATCCTTGCACCCTCTTCCATCATCTGTAAAGCACGTTGAACCGCCTGTTCTTTATGATGATGCTGTCCACCATCACTGAAAGAATCAGGGGTGACATTGAGAATACCCATAATCTGTGGCTGGGATAAATCCAGTGTAAAATGACCACAGTGTAACTGCTGCTGTGGTAATGGCATCAACTGCATTATCAAAAAACTCTTAACACTTTACGAATCACTTTAGTTTAACAAGACTATTCTGAGAACATTGTTGATTTATTTTTCAGCTTAGCCAAAATAAGGACAAAAAAAGAGCCGCTTTTAGCGACTCTCTTTGATTTTAACCATTAGCCCATTGCTGGTAATGGTGGTGGTGTAGATGGACCATCTTTCGGTGGTTCAAATGCAGCCACTGGATTTTCAGGAATATAGACCTTAGGTGGTTGTGGTTCACGACCTTCCATAATGTCACGGATTTGGTCACGATCAATGGTTTCCCAATCCATCAGTGCTTTCACCATTGCATGCGCGATATCTTTATTATTTTCCAAGATATTACGTGCAACCGTATATTGCTCATCCAGAATACGACGTACTTCTTCATCGACTTTTTGTTGAGTCGCTTCTGAAATAGTACGGCTACCGACATTACCGAAGAAACCACTCTGGTTTTCGTCCTCATACACCATGACACCAAGTGCATCTGACATACCATATTTGGTGACCATTGCACGTGCCATTTTGGTTGCACGTTCAAAGTCATTGGATGCACCCGTTGACATGCGGTTGATGAAGATTTCTTCCGCAATACGACCACCAAACAGGATTGAAAGTTCATTCAACATCTTGTCTTTATAATGGCTGGTCTGGTCTTG